>NZ_CP159813.1:730000-1030000 GCF_047720265.1 Candidatus Pelagibacter sp. Uisw_134_02 | reverse complement strand
ACGTTCATTTAGTTGTGATAGTAATTTATTTTTTCTTTCTGTTAGTTCAGTTACCATTTTTTGAGAGTTTGAAAGTAAGTTTTTCCAACTTTCAACTTCAGTTTCAATTGCTTTAATTCTTTCATTTCTTTTTACTGACTCTCTTTTTATTGACTGGTTTTTACTAAAACTATTTGCATACTTTTCTTGTAATAATTTAATATTTTTATTTTTTTGAGTAATATTAGAAAGTTTCTTTTTACTGTCCTCATCTTCTAAATTTTCTAAAAAATTATCTATTTCTATTTGACACCTATCAAGCAAGGCAAGAGCTTTATTAATTTCATTGTTATTAATTAATTCTTTTGTTCTTGTGATTGTATTTTTAACACTACTAATTGGATCAATAGCTATATTAATATTTCCATCAGCAAAAATATTTATGATTTCATCCACAGAATTTTGTTCATCTTTTAATTGATCTTTTGCTTTTTGTAGGTCTTCGCTAGATAATTTTTCAGTTTCAAAGTATTTTGAGTCTATTTCTATTAATTCAGTTTTTTCTTCTTTTAGCCTTTTTTCATTTGAATTGGCATCAATTACAATGCCTTTTTCTCTATCAATATCTTCCTCAATAGTTTTAAGGGATTTTTTTATATTTTCTATTTCGTCTTGAGTTCTAACATTTTCTTCATCTAAATTTTGAAGTTCTAGGTTTAGTCTTTGAATTCTTGAAAGGTTTTCAATATTTTTTTCTCTTAGCGGAGAAACTTTTTCTGTTTCAACTTTGATGGAATTTTCAAATGTAGCTATTTGTTGATTAAAATTATTTACTTCTCCTTCAGCCTCATTGTTAATTTCATTCTCTACTCTTATTTCATTATCAATATCTAATAGTTTTAAATAATATAAACCTGCTTCAATTTTTTTTATTTCTTCTGATATAAGTTTGTACCTTGTAGCTTCTTCAGCTTGCTTTTGAAGACTAGCTAATTGTTTTTCTTGCTGTTTTCTTAATTCATCAGCTCTTTTTAAATTAGTTTCTGCTGCGTTCAATCTAAGTTCGGCCTCATGTCTTCTTACATGTAAACCAGAAATATTTGCTGCCTCTTCTAAAATTGCACGTCTATCAGTTGGTTTCGCAGTGACTAAAGCTCCGATGCGTCCTTGACTTATCATTGAAGGTGAATGAGCGCCAGTAGATAGATCTGCAAAAAACATTTGAGCGTCTCTAGCTCTAACTTCTTTATTATTTATGTAAAATTTTGACCCTTTATCTTTTTCAATTTTTCTTCTAATTTCTATTTCCTCTATATCCTTATACTGCATGTGTCCCTCGTGGCCTGTGTTATCTATCACGATAGAAACTTCTGCTATATTTTTTGAAGCTTTGTTTGATGTTCCATTAAAAATAACATCTTCCATTCCGGAACCTCTCATACTTTTTGCTGAGGTTTCTCCCATAGCCCACCTTAGAGATTCTACAATATTTGACTTTCCACAACCGTTAGGACCAACTATCCCCGTTAACCCGTCTTCGATTAAAAATTTTGTTTTCTCAGCGAATGACTTAAATCCATTTAGTTGGATTTTTTTAAACTCCATGGATTAACTTATATCAGTTTTTCTAGATATTTTTTTAAATTCTTATAATTTAAGGCTTTATCAAACTTTTTGTCATTAATTATTATCGTAGGAGTAGCATTGACCTTGAATTTTTTTACACCTTCGATTCGATCATTTAACACAAAGTCTTCAATAGCTTTATCGTTTAAACATTTTTCAAAACTAACGTTTACACCTTCGTCTTTTAAAAATTTTTTTAAATATATTTTAGCTTCCTCAGGTGACGTACCTTTTGCCCATTTTTTTTGACCAGAGAACAAAATATTCAATATATCTGCATTACCGTCATTATTACATTGTCCAATTTTGGAAGCATTAAATGCTGCAATATCCAGAGGAAAGTGTCTAAATTCAATTCTCACTAAACCTTTGTCTATAAAATCTTTTTTAAGGTCTGGATAAACATTCTTATGAAAATCTGCACAGTGACCACATGTTAAAGATTCATAAGCAATTATTGTGATTTTAGAACTTTTTTCTCCTACAGAAATTCTTTTTATAGACCGATCGTTTTCTGCGATCAGGCTGTTGGCAAAGCCAAAAAACATAATAAATAAAATTGAGATTATTCTCTTCATCTTTGTTTAAATAATTTAGTTAATTCTAATAATGATTTTTTAATCTTATCGTTTTTAATATTATTTATCCTAACTGCAAATTTGCTATTTGTCACATGATTTTCATTTTCATCTATCTTTCTGAATTTAGTTTGAGCATCATCAAAACTTATAAAATTTAACTTTTCAACAACAGTGTAACCAAAAAAACTATTCATTTTATCCGTTATTTCTTTTTTTGAATATTCTAAATCTACTTCATGTCCTCTTTTAACCATCACACATAAAGTGCTTACACCAAATTTATTTGAATTTTTAAATGATTTTGGATAGCATATTTGAAAAATCTCATTACCAACAATGTATTTCCAATTATTTAGAGTTTCAGAGAATATATGTCCTTTCTTTTTAATTATTTTTTTTATGTTTGTTGGTAAAGTATCTTTAAAGGATCTTAATCCTTGAAAGCTTCTATTTCTCTGCTTAATATTATTTTTAAAAGACATATTAGTTTAAAACATGATAGCAAAAAAAATTCTTTATTGGTACGATAAAAATAAAAGGCCTCTTCCTTGGAGGGCAAGATCCTCTGCAAAGAAAAAAGAGTATTTTACACTTGTAAGTGAATTTATGCTTCAACAAACTCAAGTTAAAACAGTCATTCCATATTTCAATAATTTTTTAAAAAATATTCCCAATTTTCAATCGCTTGCAAAAGTAAGTGAGGCTAAACTTCTAAAACATTGGCAGGGTCTTGGTTATTACTCAAGAGCAAAAAATTTAAAAAAAAGTGCAAAATTGATTATGGATAATTATTACGGAAGACTTCCAGACAACTTTGAAGAACTAAAAAAACTTCCTGGCGTAGGAGATTATACTGCAAGTGCTATATCAGCTATAGCATTTAATAAGCAAATAATTCCACTAGATGGAAATATAGAAAGAGTTTTAAAACGTATTTTAAACTTGAAAACAGAAGAAGAGATAAAAAAAGAAAACCTTCATAAACAAAAAAAAATTTTTGGTAAAACGAAAAGATCAAGTGATTACGCTCAAGCCCTAATGGAAATAGGAGCACTATTATGCAAACCAAAAAATCCATATTGTGATATGTGTCCGATAGCTAAAAATTGCTTATCTTTTAAAAGAAATGATTTTGAAATTAAAAAAAAAGATAAAAAGATAATAGATAAATTTTATCTTGCAACTTTATATAAAAATGACGATCAGCTCTTATTAATTAAAAACGATAAATTTAAATTTTTAAAAAACTTACTAATTTTTCCAATGAAAGAGATAACTCGATCAGATTCTTTATTAAAATCGAGAATAAAACTGAATGTTAAAATGTCAAATATGAATATGAGTATATCAATAGATTTTTCATATATTAAAAATAAACCTAAAAATGGTATGTGGATTGAAAAAACAAAATTAGAAAATTATATGATACCAACATTTACAAAAAAAATATTTGCATCTGTTAAAAACAATTTATGAAAAAGATAGCAATAATAGGTGGGGGAATTTCAGGTTTATATATTGCTAATTTATTGAGACAAAATTCAAATTATAAAATCACAATTTATGAAAAGAATAATTCTGTAAATTTAGAAAAAGGTTACGGTATTCAGCTTTCTGTTAATAGTATTAAATTACTAAATAAGATTGGTTTTCAAAACATTAATCCTAAAGAAAAGTTTTGCCCCAACAAGGTAAGTTTTTATTCCTTAAAAAATAAAGATAAAATATGTGATTTAAATATATCAGTTTTTAATGACAATAATGATAAGTACACAACTCTACAGAGATTTACTTTAATAGATTTTTTAAAAAATAAACTTCCAAATAATTTAATAGATTATAATAAAAAAGTTATTGAAATAAAGAATGTGTCAAAAATTATTCAAATAATTTTTGAGGATAACTCATCAATAGAATGTGATTATTTAATTATATCTGATGGAATATTTTCAAAAACCAGATCATTAATTACCGATAAGGAAATCAAACCAAAGTATTTTAACTCGATTGTTGTAAGAGGAAATATTGATAAAAATAATCTTCAGAATATAGATCATAATAATATATCTTTATTTTTAGGATCTAATTTGCACTCCGTAGTTTATCCGGTTAACCAAGATGTTCAGTTTAACTTTGTCGCTATTCTTAGAAAGAAACTAAATAGTGAGGAATTAGCTGATTATAGTTTATTTGATAGTAAAGAGTTCATTTCATCTACTTTATTGGAAATATCAAAACAAGTGGATAGTAATATTATTGAAAATTTAATAGATATTAAGTGCTTTCCTATATTCTCAAGCACAGAAATATTTCAGCCTAAGAATAAAAATACTTTCGTTATCGGAGATGCTTTTTTTGCTTTTCCACCAACTTTTGCACAAGGTGCATCTCAATCAATAGAGGTTGCTCATGAACTATATAGAAATTTAGAAAATCAAAACGATCAATTTAACATTGAGAGAATTGAAAGAACTAAGATGATTGATCGGAAATCAAAATTTAACTATTTTGTTTTCCATTTATCCAACCCAATAATAACCTGGGTTAGAAATTTACTAATGAAAAAATTAGTAAAAAATAAATATTTTTTAAAAAAATATTTGGGAAGTATTTACAAATAAATATAAAAATAATTTGTTCTTATTTATTTAAGAATCTTTGTCTTAAATTATCTATTGGAACTATTGAACTTCCAACTCTACAATGCCAATATGTCCAACCATTACAACTTTCTGCACCAAGAATTGTTGCAGCAACCTTATGAATTGATCCCTCAGCTTGGTTATGTTTGATACTCCCATCAGCCATAATTTTAGCAACAATCTTTTTCTTTTGATCAAATATAGTTGTGCCAGGTTTTATTATTCCAAGTTCAACCAGTGATCCAAAAGGTATTCTAGGTTTAGACCTATTATTTTTAAGAGTATCCAAGAAATCATCTTCTATAGGTTTTGTTTTTTTTAATCTTTCCTCTGCAGCTTTAAAATAATTCTTTTCTTTTTCTATACCATAATAATTTCTACCTAATTTCTTAGCCACCGTTGCAGTAGTTCCAGATCCCAAAAATGGATCTAAAATCAAATCACCTTTTTTAGAGGATGCTAGTAAAACTCTATGAAGCAAAGACTCAGGTTTTTGAGTAGAGTGAATTTTTTTTCCATTCTTTTTAAGTCTCTCTGCACCATTACAAATAGGTAAATTCCAATCAGACCTCATTTGAAGATCATCATTTAAACATTTTAAAGATTGATAGTTAAAAGTATATTTTGACTTCTCACTTTTAGATGCCCAAATTAAAGTCTCATGAGCATTAGTAAATCTTGTTCCTCTAAAATTAGGCATGGGGTTGTTCTTGTTCCAAATAACATCATTTAGAATCCAAAAGCCCAAGTTTTGTATCGCTGTTCCTACTCTGAAAATATTATGGTAGCTTCCTATAACCCAAATAGCTCCATCTTTTTTTAAAATTCTTTTACACTCTGAAAGCCAAGCAACTGTAAACTCATCATATTTTTTAAAGTTTTCAAATTGATCCCATTTATCGTTAACAGCACTAACTTTAGTTCTGTCTGGCCTTGTGAGTAAATTTTTTAATTGTAGGTTGTATGGTGGGTCAGCAAAAACAAGATCAAAGGTTTCACTTGGAATTTTTTTTAATTCCTCAAGACTGTCACCATTAATAATCTTATTTTTTAAATTGTTGTCCATTTTTATATAAAACAATTAGACTCCAAATGGATTCTATGGTCAACTTCAGATTGAATTAATCAGATTCAATTTGTGTTAAGTTTTTTTTAGATAACTAGATGTTGTATTGTTACACGTGAAACTTAAAAAAGATCAGAAATAGGTGAAAAAGTTTTTCGATGATGTTTAGTAATACCAAGTTTTTTAATTGCTCTTAAATGCTCTTTAGTTCCATAACCTGAATTTGTCTGCCATCCATAATTATTAAACTGTTTTGAAAGTTTTGTAATAAATTTATCTCTGCTTACTTTTGCAATTATAGATGCTGCGGAAATACTGGGAATTTTTTGGTCGCCCTTAATTACATATTTTAATTTATAATTTTTAAGATTGGGCAATTTATTCCCATCAATTAAAACTAAAGAAGGCTTCTTAGTTAATTTTAGTATAGCTCTTTTCATTGCAAGTAAGCTTGCATTTAATATATTTATTTTTTCAATTTCTTTAGTTGACGCTTTACCTATAGCCCAAGTAGCGTTAACTTTTATATATTTGTCAAGCTTTTCTCTTTTATTTTTAGACAAACTTTTAGAATCTTTTAATAGATTTTTATTAATAGATTTATTTAATATTACAGCTGCCGCATAAACTGGACCTATTAAACTACCTCTACCAACTTCATCAACACCAGCTAAAATTTTCATAAAACATTTAACTTTAAATCAATAATTTTTTGTTTAATCATTTTTAAGTCTTCCCATGAATATTTTTTATTTTCAGGAACCCTTAAAAGATAGGAGGGGTTAAAAGTAATTATAACCTTGTAACTTATATTTTTTACAATAATTTCCCTCCATTTTCCTCTTTCCAAAGATATTTTGCTATTTAAACCAGTTAGTGATTCCATAGCGGTACTGCCCATAAGTATTATTATTTTAGGTTTAATAATTGAAATCTGTTTTTGCAAAAATTGGGAGTATCTTTTTATTTCTGTAGATGTAGGTTTTCGATCTTCTGGAGGTCTAAAATTCACAGCATAAGTGGTGTAAATATTTTCTTTTCTAATATTTATTGCGCTTAACATTTTTTCTAAAAGACTGCCAGCCTCCCCTAAAAATGTACGTCCAGTATTATCTTCTTCAGTACCTGGAGCTTCCCCAACTAGCATTATTGGGCTGTTTATATTGCCATCTCCCAAAACAGTTTTTTGTGAATTATCTTTTAAATTACAATCATTAATTGAGTTTATTTGTAATTTTAATTCATTTAACTGTTTATCTTTATCAATCTTATCGAAACTATTATCCTTATTCAGGCCGTTGGTGTTATTTTTTAATCTATTAATAGGATTGTCACTAAAAATAAAATTAGAATCAAGAGAGTTTAGTAACTCTGAGTTATAATTCGTATTTTGATTTATTACTTTTTTAGACATACAATGATCTAATGTTGATAAAATTATTAAAAATTTCCTTAATATTACTATTTTGTCAAAGTCCATTATACTCAAAAAATAAGACTTTAAGCAATTTTAATTCTTATCATTTATCAAATTATTTTTCTGGTATTGTCGCCCATGAAAATAGTGATAATTCTAAAGCTTTAAAATTTTTTAAATCATCAAAATATTTAATTAAACAACACAATTCTTATCTTTCAAACTATATAAACGTACTTGTGCTTGAAGGTAGGGTTCAGCAAGCCGCAAGTGAAATTAGACAAAATTCAACAGAAGAAAATTCTAATTTTTTTGAAGCCCACTTATTACTTGCCTTAGAAAATCTAAAAAAAAAAAAATACAAAAAGAGTCAAAAGTATTTACAAAAAGCTTATCAATTTATAAATAATGATAGACTTTCTTTAATAGTTGCAGAAACACTTAAGCAATATTTGTATGTTTTTGAAGAAAATAGAATTTCAAAAACAAAAAATAAATTTGGCAGTTTTTCTTTTATAAACGAAGTTTTTCAAAGATGTTATTTGAATGACAAAGATACAAAAGTTTATTTTGAAAAATTAGTTAATTCACAAAATGATGTAGACTACTCAAGATATATATTTTTTTATTTAAATTATTTATTAACAAACAGTAATTATGAAGAGGCAAAAAATATTACTGATGATTTAGACTATTTAAATTCATCTTTGCTCGTTTCACAGGGAAAAAAATGGGTAGAAAGTCAAAAAACAGAAGAATTTAAAAAAGTATTTTCATGCGGTAACCCTACAGACATAATAGGTGAATTTTTTTTTTTAGTATCTAATCTTTACTCGTCTAGAGATAACTATGAAAAATCTAATTTTTATTTAAATATATCTTATTACTTAAATCCTAAATTTAAATTTAACCTATCTTTATTAGCTGAAAATTATTACTTAAATCATAACTACTTAAAAACAAAGAAAATTTTAAAGTCTTTTGAAGAAAATGATGAATTTTATTATTGGTTTAGATTAAAAAAAGAAGCACAAATAATTTCTAAAACACAAAATAATCATAAATCTTTAGATTTTATAAATAAAAAATTTAAAAAAATTCAAAATCCCTCAATAAAGATAATTTTTGATATTGCTAACTTAAACAAAAATGCAAAAAAATATAAGAAAGCTATAAAATATTATGATCAAATAATTTCAAAAATTGACATTAACACGTTACTTTATGCGGAAATTTTATATAGGCGTGGAGGTAGTTATGAAAGGTTAGGTAATTATTTTAGTTCAGATAAAGATTTATTAAAATCATTAGAAATTAATCCAGATGATGCGTATGTGTTGAATTATTTGGCTTATTCTTGGTTAGAGCGCGAATACAAAATAGACTTATCTCTACAGATGCTTGAAAAAGCTTACGCCCAAAGAAGTAATGATCCTTATATAATTGACTCAATAGGATGGGCTTATTATCTGGTTAATGATTATATAAAAGCTGAAAATTTTCTAAAGCGAGCAGTGGAATTGATGCCAGGAGATCCTATCGTAAATGATCATTATGGAGATATTCTTTGGAAATTAGATAGAAAAATACAAGCAAGGTATTTTTGGAAAAATGTTTTAAATTTAGAAGAAACAGAGGATGAAATGAAAAAAAATATTAAAAATAAATTGATAGAAGGTTTGATCAATTCTTAATTTATGAGAAGCTTTACTATTAAATCCTATGCTAAAATTAATCTAGCGTTACATGTTACTGGAAAAAAAACAAAATTACATAAAATTGAAAGTTTAATTTCTTTTATAGAGTTGCATGATTTAATTAATTTAAAAAAAATAAATAAAAATGATCATATAGTAACTTTTAAAGGAAAGTTTTCTAAAAATATTAGTAATGTAAATACAGTTACAAATTTACTAAAACTACTAGATGAAAAAAATTTACTCAATAATCAAAAATTTGAAATTAAAATTTTAAAGAGTATACCTCAACAAGCAGGAATGGGCGGTGGATCAATGAATGCTGCAAGCTTAATTAATTTTTTTATTAATAAAAAAATAATAAGAATAAAAGAAAATAAATTAAAAAAGCTAATAGATCAAATAGGTTCTGATGTTATTTTGGGAATAAAACCAAAAAATATAATTTTGTCTCATAACGGCGATATAACAAAATATAATAAAAATGTTAGGCTTTATACATTAGTTGTCAAACCAAGCTTTGGTTGCTCAACTAAATATATATACTCAAGAGTAAAAATATTTTCAAAACCAAAATTCAATTTTCCCCAAGCAAAAATGTTTGACGCAAAATATCTTAAAACTTTAAATAATGATCTTGAGAATATTGCTTTTAAAAAATACCCAAGACTTAAAAAAATAAAAAAATTTTTATCAGATATGCCTAGTAATATATTTACTAGAATGTCAGGATCTGGTTCTTCTATTGTTGCTTATTTTGACAATAAGAAGGCCTGTAGTAATGCATATAGTCAATTTAGAAGGAAATTTAGTGGTCACTGGTGTATAAAATCAAAAACTATATAATTTTTTTTTTTTATGATATATGAAATTAATATTGGGGCATAGCCAAGCGGTAAGGCACTGGTTTTTGGTACCGGCATCCTAGGTTCGAATCCTAGTGCCCCAGCCATATATGAATAATTTATTGTATAAAATTTTTTTTAGATTCCAAAATCTTAATTATATAAACTCAGGTTTTAAAAAAGTAGAAAAAGATACTGAAGTACGTCAAATATTTAATGCCATTGGTGCTTTTTCTAAAAATAGTGAAATTAGATATGTTGGTGGTTGTGTTCGTAAAATCATTAATAGAGAAGTGGTTGATGATATAGATTTTGCTGTAAATTTAAAACCAAAAGAAGTTTGTGATGCACTTAATAAGAAAAATATAAAATATTATGAGAGTGGAGTTGCGTATGGAACTATTACAGCATTAATTAACAATATTAAGTTTGAAATAACTTCGCTAAGAAAAGATATTGATACTGATGGACGACATGCAAAGGTCGAATTTTCAGATAATTGGAAGGAAGATGCCTCTAGAAGAGATTTTACTATAAACTCTATTTATGCAGATATCAAAGGAAGTTTATTTGATCCTTTTGATGGAAAAAAAGATTTGGAAAATGGAAAAGTCGATTTTATTGGAGATGTGGAAGTTAGGATAAAGGAAGATTATTTAAGAGTGCTAAGGTATGTAAGATTTTTTCTCAATTACTCCAAGGACAAACATAATCCTAAAGTTATTAATGCAATCAAGAGAAATTTAAGTGGCGTTTTAGCAATTTCATCTGAAAGATTGTTAGACGAGTTTCAAAAGTTATTAAAATCTAAAGGTTTTTCAAAACTAGCTAAAGATAAAGATTGTTTAGAAATTGTAAATCTTATATTTCCCCAATTTAAAAATATTTCTATGTTTGGCAAATTAAATAATTTTGCTGAAAAAAATTTCCTCAAGGTAGATTTTATTTTTTTAATTTCCTTAATGGTTATTGATGGCACCGATAACGCGGATTACTTTATATACAAATTTAATTTATCTAAAAAAGATAAAAAAAGACTATTATTTTTAAATAGCTTTTATTCAGAAAAATTTACTAATAAAATTTTTTTAGAAAATAAATTAAATAAAATTTTTTATTTTAATGGAAGAGAAGCTTTAATGGATATTATTTATTTTAAAATTTTCAAATCAAATAAAGTGGATAATAAATTGATAAAATTAATTGAAATTTTTAAAGAAAAAAAGATTCCAAAAATGCCCTTTAAAGCAAATATGTTAATACAGAAATACCAATTTCTAGAAGGAAAAGAGCTGGGTAAAAAGTTAGAAGTAATTGAAGAAACTTGGGTTAATAATAATTTTAATATTTCAGAGAAAGAAATTCAAAAAATAGTAAGTAATTAAACATATTTAACATCTTTTATTTCAAATTTTTTTACACCTGCAGGAGTTTTAATTTCAACTAAATCATCTTTATTTTTTCCTATCAATCCTTTACCAATTGGAGATCGAAAAAATATCAATTTTTTTTGTAAGTCTGCTTCATCTCTTCCTACAATTTTATAAGTAATCTTTTCTTCAGTGTCTAAATTTTCTAGATATACTGTTGAACCAAAAATAACCTTTCCATCATTATTTATTTTTGTAACATCAATTACATTTGCCCTTGCAATAATATCATTAATTTGTGCTATTCTTCCTTCATTGTGTGATTGCTCTTCTTTTGCAGCATGATATTCGGCATTCTCTTTTAAATCGCCATGTGATCTAGCTTCAGAAATAGCAGCCACTATCTGTGGGCGTTTTTTTTCTTTTAAAAAAATTAACTCTTCTTTTAACACTTCAAGTCCAGCAGTTGTAATTGGTTCTTTTTCCATTTTAATCCCATTTTGCTAATGGTGGTAAAGACATTAAAATTCCATCAACATTACCACCAGTTTGTAGTCCAAATTTTGTTCCTCTATCATAGAGTAAATTAAATTCAGTATATCTTCCCCTTTTAATATACTGCAATTCTTTTTCTTTTGTAGTCCATTTTTTTTTGTACTTCATCTTTATTATTAAATTAAATAACATTTGAAAAGTAACACCTAAATCAGATACAAATTTAAAGTCTTTTTCCCAATTATCTTTTTTGTAATCAAAAAAAATACCACCAATACCTCTAGTCTCTTTACGATGAGGCAGGTAAAAATAATTATCACACCATTTTTTATATTTTTTATAATACTTTTTATTGTGCCGATTACACATTTTTTCTAATTCAAAATGAATTAATTTTTTTTCTTTTGAATCATTAATACAAGGCGTCACATCCATTCCACCACCAAACCAACCATGTGTTGTATAAATGAATCTTGTATTAAAATGGATTGCTGGGACATGAGGATTCTTCATATGCATTACAACGGATATTCCGGAGGCCCAAAAGTTTGGATTTTTAGAGCAACCAGGAATTTTTTTACTCATTTCTTTAGAGAATTTCCCATACACTTCAGAAAAATTTACACCAACTTTTTCAAAAACTTTTCCATTTTTTAGAATCCTAAACTCACCACCACCTTCGTCTTTAATTTTACTTTTGTTCCATGATTTAGATTTAAACCTTATTTTTTTATTTTCTATTTTTTCAATATTATCACAAATAATATTTTGCAATAACCTGAACCAATTAGAAGAAAGTTTTTTTTTAATTTCTTTATTCATTTATCTAGTAAAGATTGTTTGTCTTAAATTTTCAGATAAAATTATAGCAACAGAAGATGCTATATTTAAAGATCTTTTATTGTCCATCATAGGTATTTTTAATCTATACTTAATTGAATTATGGACTTGATCAGGCACACCAGCACTTTCTCTTCCAAATAACAGTGTATCACTACTTTCAAACTCGAATTTTGCATAGGATTCAGATGATTTTGTTGTTAACAATATTATTCTATTGCCTTTTTTTGTCTTAAAAAATTCTTCTGAGCTTTGATAAAATTTTATTTGACGTTCGTCCATGTAGTCCATAACAACTCTTTTAAACCTTTTATCACTTAATAAGAATCCACATGGCTCAATAATCTCTAAATCAGCACCAAGACAAGCACAAGTTCTAATAATTGCAGCTGTATTTTGAGGAATATCTGGCTCATACAAGGCTATTTTAGGTCTTAAATTCATAGTTATGTGTCATTGTTTCATTGGAAAAAAAACTTTTTTCTTATATGAAATCATATATTAGATAACAATATACAAAAAATTAAAGATGTCTGAAAAAAAACCTGAAAGAAGAGAATTTTTGTTCACAGCCTCATATGCTGTTGGTGCTGTTGGGGTGGGGGCTGTTGTTTGGCCTTTAATTGATCAAATGAACCCAGATGCCTCAGTTAAAGCATTAGCTACCACAGAAGTTGATGTTAGTTCAGTTCAACTAGGAAAAACAATTACAGTTCTTTGGAGAGGAAAGCCTGTTTTCATTAAAAGAAGAACTCCCGAAGAAGTTGCTGAAGCAAGAGCTGTTAAGATGGAGGATTTAAAAGATCCACAAAAAGATGAAGATAGAGCAAAAGATCCAGAATGGTTAGTAATGTTAGGTGTTTGCACACATTTAGGATGTGTACCTTTAAATGATAAGGGAGACTACAATGGTTGGTTCTGTCCTTGTCATGGCTCACACTACGATACATCTGGAAGAATTAGAAAAGGTCCAGCACCAACAAACATGGAAGTTCCCAAATATGAATTTGTTAATGATAACACAATTAAAATTGGATAATAAATAATTATGAGTAATCACGAATATGTCCCTAAATCAAAATTTGGAAAATGGTTTAATGACAGGCTTCCCCTTTTATCACTTGCTAGTCATTTAACCGACTATCCTACGCCGAAAAATTTAAATTACTGGTGGACTTTTGGTGGAATACTAACTTTTTGTTTAATAACACAAATCGTAACTGGTTTGACGTTAGCAATGCATTACATTGCTCATGCTGACTTAGCTTTTGAAAGTGTTGAACACATCATGAGAGATGTAAACTATGGATGGCTTATAAGATATATACACGCAAATGGTGCATCAATGTTTTTCTTAGCAGTATATATTCATATATTTAGATCTTTATTTTATGGATCTTACAAATCTCCAAGAGAAATAATTTGGATTATTGGAATAATAATTTATCTTTTAATGATGGCAGCAGCTTTCATGGGGTATGTACTTCCATGGGGTCAAATGAGTTTTTGGGGAGCTACCGTTATTACAAATCTTTTTAGCGCAATACCTTTGGTCGGTGAAGGAATAGTAAATTGGTTATGGGGAGGTTATTCTGTTGATAATCCAACTTTGACAAGGTTTTTTACACTGCACTATTTAATTCCGTTTTTAATTTTAGGTCTAGTAGTTCTTCATATTTGGGCCCTACATGTTCCTGGAAATAACAATCCAATAGGGATTGATGTTAAAAAGCCTTCTAAGGATACAGTGCCATTCCATCCATACATTGTAATTAAAGATGCTTTTGCATTATTAATGTTTACGATTGTTTTTGCATTTTTTGTATTTTATTCACCAAACATTCTTGGTCACGCGGACAATTACATAGAAGCAAACCCTATGGTAACACCAGCACATATTGTTCCTGAGTGGTACTTATTACCCTTTTATGCAATTCTAAGGTCTGTGCCTGATAAATTAATGGGCGTAATAGCAATGTTATCTGCAATTTTAATTTTAGCTGCACTACCGTGGTTAGATACATCAAAAATTAGATCAGCTGTATTTAGACCTCTTTACAAGCAGTTTTACTGGATATTGGTAGCTGATGTATTAATTCTTGGTTATGTGGGTGCAATGCCAGCAGAAGGTTTGTATTTATTAATTGCTAGAGTTGCTACTGCTTATTACTTTATTCATTTTTTAATAATCTTGCCAGTGCTAGGGTTCAAAGAAAAAACTATACCTTTGCCATTAAGTATTACAGAGCCGGTACTTGGTGGGGCTCCAGTAGCTTCAGCTCTTAAGAAAAAAGAAAGTTTAAACTAATTTAGTGAAAAATATTTTTAAAATAGTTTATTTATTAGTTTTCTTATTTTCAGGCAATCTTCAAATCAGTGCTGCGGAAAAAGTAGATCTTTTGAAAACAAATTGGAGTTTTAAGGGATTATTTGGAAAATTTGATAGAGGTTCATTGCAAAGAGGTTATCAGGTATATACGGAAGTTTGTTCATCATGTCACTCAATGAAATATGTGAGTTATAGAAACCTATTTGAACCAGGTGGACCAGAGTTTACTGAAGAACAAGCTAAAGCTATAGCTTCAAGTTTTGAAGTTACTGATGGGCCAAATAGTGATGGTGAAATGTTTTTAAGACCAGCAAAATTATCAGATAAGTTTGTTATGCCATATGAAAATGTTAAAGCAGCACAAGCAGCAAATGGAGGGGCTTATCCACCTGACATGTCTGTATTAGCAAAAGCTAGAAGTGGTGGTGTTGACTATATTTATTCATTACTTTTAGGTTATGAAGATGCACCAGCTGGAGTATTACTTGATGATGGCGTTTATTATAATAAATACATGTATGGTAATAATATTAAGATGGCAGAACCATTGTCTGATGACTTAATTGAGTATAGTGATGGCACTACTGCCTCAAAAGAGCAGATGGCTAAAGATGTAACAACATTTTTAATGTGGGCCGCAGAACCACATTTAGAGTCTAGACACAAAATGGGCTTCAAAGCAATTTTATATTTAATTATTTTAACTATTTTAGTTTATTTTAGTATGAAGAAAATTTGGTCACGTATTGAATCTGAAGTTTAATATATCGCCGTCTTTCACAATATAATCTTTTCCTTCAAGTCTCATTTTTCCATTCGTTTTAGAATTTGTCCAACCGTTGTTAGTGATGAAATCTTCATAAGCAATTGTCTCAGCTCTTATAAAGCCTTTTTCAAAATCAGTATGGATTTCTCCAGCTGCTTTTGGAGCAGTACAATTTTTTTGAATTGTCCATGCTCTAGTTTCCTCTGGACCAGAAGTAAAGTAAGTATCTAACTCTAAAACATTGTATCCTTTTTGAATTAACATATTTAAACCTGTTTTTTTTAATCCAATCATTTCCATATAATTTTCTTTTTCTTCATTCTCTAACTGATTAATTTGATTTTCAATATCAGCTGAAACTATTAAAGTGTTTTTTTCTCCAAATTTTTGAATGAAAGCTTTAGTGTATTGGTTACCATTTTGAACACTTGCTTCATCTACATTACAAACAAAAATTTTAGGTTTTAAAGATAATAAACTACTTTGATTAAGTAATTTTTTTTCAAATTGGTCGTAAAGAACTTTGATATCTCTAGAATTACTAATACAATCTAAAGCAACTTCTAATATTCTCAACTGATCCTCATTTATATTTTTTTTATTATTTTTTTCTAATCTTTTTTGGATGGACTCTATATCTGCTAGCATCATCTCAGTTTCAATAATTTCTAAATCTCTCACAGGATCTACTGTGGGGTTTACATTTTGAATGTCATCAGAATCGAAACATCTGATCATATGTATTACTGCATCAACTTCTCTAATATGAGATAAAAATTTATTTCCCAGGCCTTCACCTTTTGAGGCACCTTCTACAAGACCTGCAATATCTACAAATTCAATTGTAGTATTTATCTTTTTTTTTGATTTGGATACTTCTGTTAATTTATTTAGTCTTTCATCTGGAACAGGAACAACACCAACATTTGGTTCAATAGTGCAAAAAGGAAAATTTGCTGCTTGTGCTTTACTAGAATTAGTCAGTGCATTAAATAATGTGGATTTGCCTACATTAGGTAATCCAACGATACCACATTTAAAACTCATTATCTATTATTTACTGTACTTGCGAATAAATCTAATTTTTTATCAATCAATATAGACATTGAATTAATGATGTTGTCAGTTATTTTTTGTAGCTGCAATAATTCCTCTTCATCAAAATCTTTTAACACATGGTCTGATACATCAGCTTTAGTTTTAGGTCTACCAATCCCAATTCTTACTCTTGAGTAATCTTTTCCAATGAATTTATCTATAGATTCTATACCGTTATGCCCAGCACTAGACCCTGCAAATTTTGCTTTTACTTTTCCAAACTCAATATCAAGATCATCATGAAATACAATCACATCTTCTGCATCAATTTTAAAGTACTCAATTAACTCTCTTATGCATATTCCAGAATTATTCATAAAAGTTAGAGGTTTTATTGCATAAACTTTTTTATCTTCAATATTACCAGTAGTTAGCAATCCTTTAAATTTTGGTTTTTGCTTAGATAGCCCAAACTTTTGATTGAGTGCATCAATCAATTTAAACCCAATATTGTGTCTATTATTTTCGCTATCAGGAGTTGGATTACCTAAACCTACAAATAAAAGCATAATTTTTTTAGATCGTATCTAGGAATTTTCACTATAATAAATTTATTATTTTTTTTCTTCAGGAGCTTTTTTTTCTTCACCTTCTTTTTTATCTCCATCAGCTGCTGGAGCTGCATCTTTACCATCTGCTGGAGCCTCTTCTCCTTCTGCAGCTTCTGCCTCAGCTGGTTTTTCTGGTTCTTTCATAACCGTAGGTGCTGCTAATGTTGCAATCACAAAGTCTCTACCTAAAATAGTTGGAGTAACACCCTCTTCAAGTGTAACTGAAGATATTTTAAAACTTTCTCCAATTTCAATTCCATCAAGATCAATTACAATTGCTTCAGGGATCTTTTCACTAGGGCATTTTAATTCAATTTTTCTTCTAACTATATTTAGTACACCACCTCTTTTTAAACCTGGAGATGTTTCATGGTTAATAAATTGGACTGGAACCTCTATTCTAATTTTTGCTCCAGGAATAACTCTGAGAAAATCAATATGAGTAGGTTCATCTGATATTACATTATATGTAATTTCTCTTGGTAGCACATTTTGATTCTTACCATCAATATTAAGAGTAATAATACTTGATAAGAAACCCTCTTTATCTAAAAGAGATTTAAGGATTTTTTTTGATATAGAAACTTTTTCATTCTGCTCACTACCACCATAAATAATGGCTGGAACATTGCCATTCAATCTTAGAGATCTAACATCTCCTTTAGATTTAGTATTTCTAATATTTGCTTCAAGTGAATTCATAAAAAAGGGTTTCTAGCGTAAGTTCCTTAATAACTCAAGATAATTATTTAAATAGATCTGATACCGAAGTAGAATTAGAAATTCTTTTAATTGCCTCTCCCATTAGTGTCGAAATGGGTAAAACTTCTATATTTTTAACATTTTTAATTTTATTATGGTTGTCAATAGTATCAGTTATCACTAATTTTTTAATTACAGACTCTTTAATTCTATCTACAGCCTCTCCAGTAAGAACACCGTGTGTAATGTAAACATAAACTTCTTTTGCTCCTCTATCTTTCAGAGCTTTAGCAGCATTTACAATCGTTCCACCAGAGTCAATTATATCATCAACCATGATGCAAGTTTTTCCTTTTACATTTCCTATCACATTCATGACTTTAGATTGACCTGGTTTAGGTCTTCTTTTATCAACTATAGCAAGTTCAACACCAAGCATTTTACCAAGAGCTCTAGCTCTTTCAGTTCCACCAACATCTGGTGCAACACATATGATATTTTTACTTTTAATATTTTTTTTTGCATGTCTCCCAAAAATTGGTGTAGCAAATAAATTATCCACCGGAATATCAAAGAACCCTTGAATTTGGCCCGCATGAAGATCTACAGTAACAACTCTATCGGCACCCGCTTTGGTAATTAGATTAGATACTAGTTTTGCTGAAATAGAAGTTCTTGGTACTACTTTTCGATCTTGTCTAGCATATCCAAAATAAGGAATTACTGCAGTAATATTTTTAGCTGAAGATCTTTTAAGTGCATCAATACAAAGTAATAATTCCATTAAGTTATCATTTGCAGGTGATGAAATAGATTGAATTATAAAAATACTATTACCTCTAATGTTTTCATTAATCTCTATATAAATTTCTCCATCTGAAAATTTTTTAATACTCGAATTAACAAGTTTAGTTTTTAAATATTTAGCAATAAGTTTGCTTAGAGGTTTGTTGCTGTTTCCCGTTAATAATTTCATGAGATAATATTAATTAATCATAATTATTGAAATATTTCTACCATAATCATTCTCATTGCGGCTAATAGATCTTCTAGCACTGAAAAATTTATTTTTAATATTAAACGTATCCTTATCAATAATATCAATTTTCTTAATATTTAGGCTCTTTAATTGAAAGTAGATATATTTATTTAAACTAAAAAAATTTTTATCCTTATTTTTTTTGAAAAAAAGCATATTTTTTTTGTTTTTTTTAATAAATCTTTTTATAAAGTCTTTTTTAACCTCATAGTTATTACTTGAAATACACGGACCTATAACAGCAGTAATATTTTTTTGGAAACAGCCTTTTTTAATCATAAATTTAACAACCTTTTTTACAATATCTTTATAAGCACCTCTCCAGCCCGCATGAATTGCTGCTACCATCTTTATCTTACTGTCATAAATTAATATTGGTGCACAATCAGCTGTTAGAACAGCAATAGGTAAATGTTTTTGATTGGTTATTACTGCATCGGCTTTAGGTTTTTTTTTATTATCATATTTATCATCAATATAAATAAATTTATTACTATGAAATTGATGAAGTAAAAAAATATTTTTTGCTTTTTTGCTAATTTTTTTTCTTACTATTTGTAAGTTTTTTTTAATATCTAATTTATTATCTTTTGAGGCTGGACCACAATTTAAGCTTTTATAAATATCTTTTGATTTGCCCCCAACACTATTAAAAAAACCATGCTTTAAATCTTTTATTTTTGATAGTTTTTTTGACCTAATCAATTTCAAAGCCTATCTTAAATTTATTATTTGTTTTCTTAACTAGCATAACCTTGAATAACTCCCCCATTTGCTTTTCATCTATGAGACGTCTAATTCTGTAAAATAAGTCAGATTTTTTTGAAAAAGGTATATTTTCACTTATAATTTCTGCTCTTTGAACTATTCCCATGCTAGTTAAAAATTTTTTTTGATTACTAACTACAGAATCTAAACAATTAAATTGAGCAACAAATTTTTCAAATAAATTAAAGTTAATATTATAAGTTATATCAGAGTCTCCAATATCCTCCAAAACATTAGAATATTTATGATTATTCACAGCCTGTAAGGTCTCATACATTTTTGAATTCAAGTATCCATAATCAATTATTAATATTCCTCCATCATTTTTTTTAATTATGTTGCAAATATCTTTTAAATATTTAAATGAGAGCGGTGAATATTCGATAATGTCTTGATTTTTTGAAATTTCAAAATTTAGGTTTTTTTCAATCTTCCTAATATCTGTTATGTGCTCTTTAAACTTTGCTTTGTTGATTTTTTTTAAATCTACGAATCTTTCAAACCAGTCTTTTTTTTTCCTAAAAAACTGTTTAATTGGTAGGGCATCAAAAAATTCATTAGCTAAAAAAATTGTTGGACTTGAATTAGTTTTATTAATATCATTAACCCAGTTGACGTCATCAGATTTTAAATTTTGTTGTTGTAGATTAGTTAAAAAAATACTTTTTTCGTATATTTGAAAATTACAATTATTAGCACATTCTGGAAAATTTTTCAGTGTTGCAATTATCACTTTCATCATTTCACCATTTCCTGCACCCAGTTCTAATAGATTGAATTTTTTTGGCGAACCAATACTTTTCCAAAAAGTTACCACCCAAATAGCAATTATTTCTGAAAAAATTCTAGTAATATTTGGTGCAGTGATAAAATCTCCCTCTTTTCCAAAAGGGTTTTTTTTCATGTAATAACCAATATCTTTGTCGTAAAGAGCAAATTCTATAAATTTATCTAGGGGTAGGCTAAATTCTCTATTTATTTTCATTTTTAATATAAAATAGGATTGTTCCAATTGTTACAAATATCAAACTAATAATTTGACCCATTGATAAATTAAGCACTATGTAACCTAGTTGTTCATCTGGCATTCTAAAAAACTCAACAAAGAATCTAAATATTGAATAGAAAATTAGAAACAATCCTGAAATTAAACCAGGTTTTGTTAAATAATTTTTTTTTCTAAAATACATAAGTATTAAAAATAAAATAGCACCCTCCAAAACTGCCTCATATAATTGCGATGGATGTCTTGGTAAAATATCTACTTTAGTAAACGTAACTGACCACAAGACTTCTGTGGTTTTTCCATAGAGTTCTGAATTTATAAAATTAGCCAATCTTCCAAAAAAAATTCCAATGGGAGCTACTAATGACACAAGGTCCATGTATTCAAATGGATCTTGATTGTTTTTTTTTGCAAAAATGATGCTCGAAAGAATTATACCTATTAAGCCACCATGAAATGACATCCCACCTTGCCATATCTTAAAAATATCCAAGATATTATGCAAATAATAATTAAAGTTATAAAATATTACGTATCCTAATCTTCCACCTAAAATTATTCCAATAATCAAATAGGTTATGTAATCATCAAATTTTTCACCTATATCTGAATTTTTAATGAATATTTTTTTACAAAACAACCAGCCAATTATA
Source organism: Candidatus Pelagibacter sp. Uisw_134_02 (assembly GCF_047720265.1). Lineage (GTDB taxonomy): Bacteria > Pseudomonadota > Alphaproteobacteria > Pelagibacterales > Pelagibacteraceae > Pelagibacter. The sequence goes on along the minus strand of NZ_CP159813.1, from coordinate 1,008,530 downwards.
ATCCCAAATATATAGGCCAATGAATACCATCTAATTTCAAGTGACATAATCTGAAAAGCAACTGGGTCAAAATTATTAATGAACATTTTAAATAATACTTATAAACTATATCTTAAATATGAAAAATTCTAAATTTATAATTGATAAGCTTAGTAAACTTTTTGAGCAGGGCATAATTTCCTCAAAAGATCTTAGTTCTGAGCTTTTTAATATTTTAAAATCTAAGAGAGATGAAATAGTTTTTAAGATGAAGTTAACAAGTAAAGAAGAAACTGATATTTTAATCAAAAGAGTTGAAAATCTAGAAAAAAAAATAGAAAAGATAGAAAAAAATAACTTAAAAAGAAGAGTTACAAAGGTAAAAAAATCTTAACTCTCAATCCATTCAAGGGAGATTTTTCTAATAAAATATTACCACCATGCGACTTTATAATGTCTGATGTGATAGACAGACCAAGGCCAACACTTGATTTAGAATCGCCTCTACTTTTATCTATTTTATAGAAAGGTTTAAAAACATTCTGATATTCATTTTTTGGTATACCTATGCCGTCATCATCAATGGTAATGATTATATTATTATTTTTTTTTATTAATTGTAAGTTTATTTTTTTTGCATATTTGATTGAATTATCAATTAAATTATTTAAAGACCTTTCAATCAAATTTTTTCTTCCATTCATGTAAGCTCTAGGAATTATTTTCTTTGATATATTTTTATTATTATATTTATTGATTATTTTTTCTATTAATTCTGAGATATTAAAGGTTTCATCTTTTTCCAAGTAAGTTGAGCTTGTAAATTGCAAATACTCATTTAGCATTTTTTCCATCTCATCAATGTCAAAAGACATTTTTTTTGATAAGTCTTTATCTTTAATAAATGATAATTGAAGCTTTAATCTGGTCAGCGGTGTCCTTAAATCATGACTTATCCCCGATAACATTTCTGATCTTTGATTAAGATGTCTTATTATCCTTTTCCTCATTTTATCAAATTCTAATCCTGCTTGTCTTATTTCCATAGCTCCCGAAGGTCTATATTCATCAATATTTTCGCCTTTGCCAAATCTTTCAGCAGCCTTAGCTAAATTTACGATTGGTCTTGTTTGATTTTTCAGAAATATTATCGCTATAGCTATCATTAGCAATGCTGGGAGAGTTATCCACAACGCAAACATTCTTGCAGATGTACTCGTTACTCTATCTTTTGGAATAAAAAATTCAAAGTAACCATTACTGTGCTTAATATTTATATGAATAAGCTCCTTGTATGCTGTTGTATCAAACCAATAATTTGTAGCTCCAAAATTTGATTTTAATTCCCTTCTTAAAGATCTATCTATAGGACTAAACCATCTTTTGTTTTGCAATTTTTTAAATAACTTATCTTTTTTGTGTTCAACATTCAGATCTAAATAAATTGAAAAAAGACCTGATAAATCATTATTGCTATATTTCCCATTATCGTAGGCTACTATGAAAGTTTTCATTTCTCCAATTAGCGCCCGAGTCATACCTTTATTTGTTTTAATCCAAAGACTATCAAAAAAAACAATAGTTATAATTAGTTGTAAAACAATAATTGGTACTGCAACAATTAATAAGGCACGATAAAATAATCTACGTGGTAAATAATTTTTAATAATTTTACTCAATCCAAAGAACATAGCCAGCTCCTCTTAAGGTTTGTAAATATTTTGGATTCTTTGGATCAATTTCTATTTTTTTTCGTAATCTTGTTATTATTACATCTACAGATCTTTCTTTATCTATGTTTATTAATCTACCAATATCCTCTCTAGAAAAAGTTTTGCCAGGATTATTAATCATTTTTTCTAAGATAATTTTTTCAGTGTTGTTTATTTTAAATTCATTATCATTTTTAATAATCAAAAGTTTATTTAAATCTATTTTAATATTATCAAAAGTAATAATTCTTTTTTGATTAATTTCTTTTGTCTTACTTAGAATATTTTTTATTCGTAATATAAGTTCTTTTGGTTCAAAAGGCTTTGCCAAGTAATCATCTGCACCTATCTCCAATCCCTCTACTCTATCTCTTGTTTCTCCTTTCGCAGTTAATAGTATAATTGGGGTTTCAATTTTTGATATATTTTCTTTAATAAAATCTAGACCACTCTTTCCAGACATCATCACATCTAGAACTATTAAATCAAATTTAATAATAGAAATTTTTTCTTGAGCATTTTCTGCACTATTAGAAGTTGTAACTAAAAAATTATTTTCATTTAAATATTGTTTAATCAAAGATCTAATTCCATCATCATCATCAACAACCAAAATATGAGCTATAAAATTATTCATTAATTATTTTTCTTAATACATTATCAAAATTAATAACCTGTTCTGAACTTGAATTTAAAAGTGCAGTATAAATCCTTTTTTTTTGAGTTGAAAATATTTCATTAAAAATATTTTTTCCTTTTTCATTTAGAAATACATGTTTTATACGTGTATCTTTCTGACCTTTTTCATAAAAAATAATTTCTAGCTTAATCAAGTCTTTTAAAACTCTATTTAAACTTTGTTTAGTAATCTTTAATTTTTTTAGAAGTTCAGAAATTGTAATCCCTTCGTACATCGAAAGTAGATGAAGTACTTTGTGATGAGCTATGCCAATTGAATATTTGTCTAAAGACTTCTTTGCATCCGAAAAAGACTCTCTGTAGCAGGTAAATAAGTTTTTAATTAACTCTTTTAATTGAGCATCTTTTAAATATAAAAGTTCTTTCATTATTGGTAAGTTATATTGACATATTATAGATACAAAGATAATTTTAATGAAAATTAAAATTATTTCACACATGATACCCTACGACAAAAGATCTGGTAAAATTTGGTATAATAATGAGCTTGTTGATTGGGCTGATGCCAATATTCATATTTTAAACCATGGACTTCATTATGCTAGTTGTGTTTTTGAAGGAGAAAGAGTTTACGAAAATTTAATATTTAAATTGAAAGAACATACGGCAAGACTTTTTTATTCAGCAAAGAGAATGGGAATGAAGATTCCTTATACTGAGGAAGAAATAAACGAGGCATGTAATAAAATTATTTCAGTTCAAAATGTAAAAAATGGGTACGTGAGACCTACTGTTTGGAGAGGTAGTGAAATGATGGCAATTTCTGCACAACAAACAAAAATTCATGTAGCCATTGCTACTTGGGAATGGGGATCCTACTTTGATCCAAAGTTGAAAGTAGAAGGCATAAGATTAAATATATCAAATTGGAGAAGACCAGCTCCAAATACAATACCATGGGACACAAAAGCATCAGGTCTTTATATGATTTGTACATTATCAAAACATGAAGCAGAGCAGCAAGGATACACTGACTCTCTAATGCTTGATCACGAAGGAAATGTAGCTGAGGCTACTGGTGCTAATATTTTCTTTAAAGATCAAAAAGGTGAAATACATACTCCAATACCTGATTCTTTTTTAGATGGAATTACTAGAAGGACAGTCATTGATATTGCTCAATCAAAAGGGATTAAGGTTAATGAAAGAAAGATTTCTCCCAATGAATTAACAAATTTTGTTGGATGTTTTTTAACTGGGACTGCAGCAGAAGTTACTCCAGTATCTTGTATCGCTAATAATAAATATAAAGTTTGTGAAACTATAATTGATTTAAATGAAAGTTATCAAGCATTAGTAAGAAAAAATAAATAATTTACTTTTTATTATCCTCAGATATTGCGTGATCAATACCTTTTCTTAAATATTCATACCCAGTGTAAAGAGTTAAAAATGCTGAAAGCCAAAGTAGGATTATTCCAATGGTTTGAGCGTTATAGTCTTGAAAGTTTAAAATTTTGTTTCCAGTATTGCCGGTAAGCAGAAGAGCTATAGCAACCATTTGTAAAAAAGTTTTTAATTTTGCTAAATTGGTTACGGGTAATTTTATTTGGCCTCTTGCTAAAAATTCTCTTAAGCCTGAAATTAATATTTCTCTTGTAAGTATAATAATTGCAGCAATTACCTCGTAGTGTCTAATTGTTCCACTCATTACAAGCAATATTAGAGCAGTAGCAACAATAATTTTATCAGCAATAGGGTCCAGCAATTCACCAAGTTTAGATTCTTCACCCAACATCCTTGCTAACATTCCATCCAAAAAATCTGTAAATGAAGCGATTACAAACAATACGCATGCAGTTAAGTCACCATAAAAGCCCGGCAAATAAAATGCTAGAACAAAAAAAGGAACAATTATTATTCTACCAATTGTTAATATATTAGGAATTTTTTTAAGCATAATTATTCATGAAAAAAGTTATATATCTTTTTTGCAACTTTTTCTTCTACCCCTTCTACAGATTTTATTTCATCAAAACTAGCAGACTCAACCGATCTAGCTGATCCAAAATGGTTTAATAAGGCTCTTTTTCTTATAGCTCCAATACCATCAATTTGATCTAGTAATGATTTGGTGATTCCTTTAGCTCTTTTTGCTCTATGAGAGTTTATAGCAAATCTATGAGCTTCATCACGAAGTCTTTGCATAAAAAATAGAGTAGGATCATTTTTTTCAAACTTGAAAGACTTACCATTATAGAAAAAAGTTTCATCACCACTGTTTCTCATTTTACCCTTAGCAATGGCAATCATAGGTATATCGTGCAAGCCAAATTCATCTAATACTTCTTTGGCAGATGAATATTGTCCTTTTCCACCATCAATCAATATTAAATCAGGTAGTGTAAGATAATTTCCTTTTTCAAGCATTGCTCTCTTAAATCTTCTAGTCATAACTTCTTTTAACATTGCAAAATCATCCTGTTCAGCACCTTTTGTTTTAATATCAAATTTTCTATATCTTTTTTTAATAAATCCTTCATTTCCATAAGTTATCATTGCACCGATACTATTAGTTCCTGAAATGTGGCTGTTATCGTAAACTTCAACTAAGTTTACATTATTTCTAAGATCAAATTTTTTAGCTACTTCTTCAAACAAATTTTTATTATTATTAGTTTCATAAATCTTCCTGTTTAAAGATTCTTTGGCATTTTTTTCAGCCATAGCAATAACTTTAGCTTTGGTACCTTTTTTAGCAATGCTAATTGAGATATTATTATTTTCTTTTTTACTCAAAGTTTCTTCAATTAATTTCTTATCCTTAATATTTGAATTAATTATTATTAATTTAGGTACATTTTTGTTTTCATAAAACTGCATCAAAAAAGATGACATTATTTCTGTAATATCTTGGTCAGGATCATGTTTCGGAAAATAAGCTTGGTTACCCCAATTTTGTTTAGATCTATAAAAAAATACTTGAATACAAGTTTTACCAGATTCTTTAAAAGCTGCGACCACATCAGCATCCACAAGGTTGGCCTCATTAATTCTTTGTGAGGATTGAATTATATTTAATGATTTAATTTTATCCCTAAATATGGATGCTCTTTCAAAATCAAGTTTTTCACTTGCTTCTTCCATCTGTTTTGATAAATTTTTTTGAATATCTCTTGATTTACCTGAAACAAACTGAATAGCTTGATTGACAGATTTTTCATAATTTTCTTTATCAATATAATCAACACATGGACCAGAACATCTTTTTATTTGATAAAGTATGCAAGGTCTCTTTCTATTTTTAAAAGTAGAGTCGTCACAAACTCTTATTTGAAATATCTTTTGAAGCATTTTAATGGTCCAGTTTGCTGTCCCTGCTGAAGCAAAGGGTCCAAAATAAAAACCTTCTTTTTCTTTTTTACCCCTATGTTTTGTAACCTGTGGCCATTGATCTTTATTACTAATAAAAACAAATGGAAAAGATTTGTCATCTTTAAGCAATATATTGAACTTAGGTTTATGTTTTTTGATTAGATTTGCCTCTAAAAGTAGAGCTTCACTTTCGTTTGCAGTGGTAGTTATCTCTAATTTAAAAGTCTGAGATAACATTCGCTCAGTTCTAATAATATGGTTTTTTTCTGCAACGTAGCTTTTTAGTCTATTGGGTAAATTCTTAGCTTTTCCAACATATAAGATATCATCTTTATGATTGAGCATCCTATAAACTCCAGGGCTTTTCGGAATTAACGGTAGCTCTTTTCTAATTACGTCTTTGCCTAGTTCAGAACTTTTCATGACTTCTTTTTTTGGTAATTTGAATACCAACAGACGCACATTCTTTAATAATTTCTAATTTTTCAATCTGAAGCATTATTTTTCCAATTCGTTTATCCTTAAATAGTACATCAAAAACATCTTCTGCAAGAGTCTCTAAAAAATTATAATGTTTTTTTCTAGCAAGTTTTGTAATCAACTTTACTACTTGGCCATAATTAACAATTGATTTAATATCTTTATCATTTGTTGGTTTCTTATCTTCATAGTCAATTTCTAAGCTAAATTTTACTTTTTGAGTTTTTTCTTTCTCAAAATCATAGTAACCAAGCTTTAAATTTAGAATTAGTTCTTTGATTAAAATTTTCTTTTCGTAATTGAATAGACTTTTATTTTTATCTATTTTTACAACTTTTAGATTATTTTTTTTCATTCTTTACCTATTACATCTGGTGTTTGCCAGTTCAAGTTTTGACCACTATCGATGGCTAAGACTTGTCCCGTAATTGATCTGTTTTTGATGAAAAAGTCAACGGCATTACAAATTTCATTTACATCCACTTGCTTTCTTAAAGGTGTTGCTAAATATTGTTTTTTAAAGTGTTTATCCGTTTGTCTTTTATTTTTTATTGTTGGCCCAGGTGCAATCCCATTTACCCTTATATTTGGAGCCAAACTCATGGCTGAAGTTTTAGTTAAAGTATAAAGACCAGTTTTGCTTATTGTGTAAGAGAAGAAAAAAGGAGTAAGTTTAAATACTCTTTGATCTATTATATTAATTATATTGTTATTATTTCCCTTAATATTTTTAGCAAATTCCTTAGAGAGCAAAGCAGGTGTTCTTAAGTTTGTTCTTAAATGCTTGCCCCAACTATCTGTAGTAAAATTATCTAACTTATCATTTTCAAACAACGATGCATTGTTAATCAAACAGTCAAAATATTTTAACTTTAATTTTGCAAATTTGACTATTTTATTTACATCTGTTTCTTTACTTAAATCTCCTTTAACTAAATAAATTTTAGTACCATTTTTTTCTAATTCTTTTTTTAAAACTTCAGCCTTAGATTTTGATTGATTGTAATGAATCAATATTTCTTTATTAGGACCAGATAATTTTTTTGCTATCGCAGCACCAATTCTAGTAGCACCACCTGTTATGATTATTTTGTTTGCTTCCATTTTTTTTTACCTTTTTGTGCTCTTGTACCAGGTAAACCCATTTTTGACCTACCTTTAGGATACACTCTATTTTCTTGATTATAGTGTTTTACTTTCGGATTTAATATAATTTCTAACTCTGATGCCTCAAGGTTTCTAATTTCATCTCTAATTTTTGCAGCCTCTTCAAATTCAAGGTTTGTTGCAGCATTTTTCATTCTTTTATTTAGTTGTTTTAAATGTTTCTTTAAATTTCCACCAATATTGTCACCCGTTCCAACTTTGAGGTAATCTTTCTCATAAACACTTTCCAAAACATCGCTAATTTCTTTTTTAATTGAGGTTGCATCAATATTATGTTTTTTATTATAGGCAACCTGGATTGCTCTTCTTCTATCTGTTTCTTGAATTGCTTTTTTTATACTTTTAGTTTCTTTATCTGCATAAAGAATAACTCTTCCTTCAAGATTTCTTGCTGCTCTTCCAATAGTTTGAACTAAAGAAGTTTCAGATCTTAAAAAACCTTCTTTATCAGCATCCAAAATTCCAACTAAAGCACATTCAGGAATATCAAGTCCTTCCCTTAATAGGTTTATTCCAACCAATACATCAAAAACTCCAAGTCTTAGATCTCTCATAATTTCTATTCTCTCAAGTGTATCAATATCTGAGTGCAGATATCTGACCCTAATACCATTTTCATGAAAGTATTCAGTTAAATCCTCAGCCATTTTTTTTGTTAAAGTTGTAACCAATACTCTAAAATTTTTATCTATAGTTTTTTTACATTCATGCATTAAGTCATCCACTTGATTTTTGGCAGGTTTTATCTCAACAGGTGGATCAATTAAGCCAGTAGGCCTAATTATTTGCTCAACAAATTTACCTTTAACTTGATCTAATTCCCATGGACCTGGTGTAGCCGATACAAAAACAGTTTGTGTCCTCATCGCATCCCACTCTTCAAATTTAAGAGGTCTGTTATCCATACAAGATGGCAGTCTAAAACCATATTCTGCAAGGTTGCTTTTTCTAGATCTATCTCCCTTGTACATCCCATTTAATTGTGGAACAGTCACGTGACATTCATCTACAAAAATAATTGTATTATCTGGAAAGTATTCAAATAGAGTAGGGGGTGGCTCCCCAGGTTTTCGACCTGATAAAAATCTAGAATAATTTTCAATTCCAGCACAAGAACCAGTAGCTTCAATCATTTCTAAATCAAATTTTGTTCTCTCTTCTAAACGTTGGGCTTCTAGTAGCTTATTTTGTTCTTTAAATTTTTTTAGAGTAACTTCTAATTCTCTTTTAATTTTTATTACTGCCTGTTCAATTGTTGGCTTTGGAGTGATGTAGTGACTATTCGCATAAACTTTTATAACATCTAAATCTTTTAATAGGTCTCCTGTTAATGGATCAAATTCTTCAAGTTTTTCTAACTTATCTCCAAATAAACTTAATCTCCAAGCACGATCTTCAAGATGAGAGGGAAAAATTTCTAGATACTCTCCTCTAGCTCTAAAAGTTCCTCTATAAAAACTTTGATCATTTCTCTTATACTGTAAGGCAACTAAAGACTTTATTAATTGTTCCCGATTATAATCATAGCCTGTCTTTAGGCTTAGAGTCATTTTACTATAAGCTTCAACTGAACCTAACCCATAAATACAAGAAACACTTGAAACAATGATTACATCATCTCTTTCTAGTAAAGATCTAGTTGCTGAGTGACGCATTCTATCTATTTGTTCATTAATGGAAGCCTCTTTTTCAATATAAGTATCTGACCGTGGAACATAAGCCTCAGGTGTATAATAATCATAATAAGAGACAAAATATTCAACAGCGTTTTCTGGAAAAAAAGATTTCATTTCTCCATAAAGCTGAGCAGCTAGTGTTTTATTGGGAGCAAGTATTAATGCTGGTCTATTTGTTTTTTCAATTACTTGAGCCATCGTAAAAGTTTTTCCAGAACCAGTCACACCAAGTAAAACTTGGTTTAATTCATCTTTATTTGTACCACTAATCAATTGTTTTATTGCTTCAGGCTGATCTCCTGCTGGCTTAAAATCTGTTACAAGTTTAAACTTTTGTCCACCCTCTAGTTTTTGGTGAATCTCTGGATTTTTACTCTGTATATCTGTAATTAAATCTTGATAAGTATTTTGCATTATCTATAAAACTATTAGAATAAAAAAATATTTCAATGAGCATTATATCAGACAGTCTAAAAAAGATTAAACCATCCCCAACTATTGCTGTAACTCAAAAAGCAAGAGAGTTAAAAGCTGCTGGAAAAGACGTGATAGGTCTCGGAGCAGGAGAGCCCGATTTTGATACACCAGATAACATTAAACAAGCGGCTATAAAAGCCATTAATGACGGTGATACCAAATATACAGCCGTTGATGGAACTCCAGCATTAAAAAAAGCTATAGTAGAAAAATTCAGAAGAGAAAATCATCTAGACTATACTGCTGATCAAATCACAGTTGGAGCAGGTGGAAAGCATGTCATTTATAATGCCATGATGGCAACTTTAAATGAAGGAGATGAAGTTATTGTTCCAGCTCCTTATTGGGTTTCTTATCCTGATATGGTTTTACTAGCTGGTGGAACCCCAGTTATTTTAGAGTGTAATGAAAAACAAGGATTTAAAATTAACCCAACTGAATTAGAAAAATATATAACTCCAAAAACAAAGTGGATCATATTAAATTCACCATCTAATCCTACGGGTGCCTGTTATTCAGAAAATGATATTAGAGAAATTGCCAAAGTATTAATCAAGCATCCAAATGTTCATATTTTAAGTGATGATATTTATGAGCACGTAATTTATGAAGGTTTTAAGTTTTTTACTATTGCTCAAATTGAAGAATTAAAAGAAAGAGTTCTTACAATGAATGGTGTGAGCAAAGCTTATTCAATGACTGGTTGGAGAATAGGGTATGCAGCTGGTCCAAAAGAAATTATTAAAGCAATTGCTAAAATACAATCACAATCAACAACTAACCCATCTTCAATTAGTCAAGCTGCAGCAGTTGAAGCTTTAAATGGAACACAAGATTTTATAAAAGAAAGAGCAACTTCTTTTCAAGAAAGAAGAGATTTTGTTGTTAAAGCATTAAATGAAATTGATGGAATTGAATGTTTAAATCCAGAGGGCGCATTTTATGTTTTCCCAAGCTGCAAAGGGTTAATTGGAAAAAAAGATATAAGTGGTAAAGAGCTTAAGATAGATACTGATTTTGTTCAGTCTTTATTAGAAAATAGTGGTGTAGCAGTAGTTCAAGGCTCTGCATTTGGCCTCGAGGGATTTTTTAGAATTTCTTATGCTACTTCTATGGAAAATCTTAAAAAAGCATTAGAAAAAATATCCACTTTTTGTAAAAGTTTAAACTAATGTTAAACGTATATTTAGCAGGTGAAATTCATAGTAATTGGCGAGAAGAAATTATTCAACTTTGTGAAAAAGAGAAATTAGATGTTAAATTTACCTCTCCTATCACTGATCATGAGGCCTCAGATAATTGTGGTGTAGAAATCTTAGGAGCTGAAGAAAAAAATTTTTGGAAAGATAGAAAGGGTGCCAATATTAACTCCATTAGAACCAAGAAATCTATTCAAGATTGTGATGTAATTATTGTTAAGTTTGGTGAAAAATTTAAGCAATGGAATGCAGCATTTGATGCGGGTTATGCTACAGCACTTAATAAATCTATGATTGTTATTCATAACGACGATCATCAACACGCCCTTAAAGAAGTAGATGGCTCAGCTGCAGCTGTTGCATCAGATCAAAAACAAGCTTTTCGTATATTAAAATATATTTTGCAAGGATCCTTAAAGTAGTGAAAACAGCATTATTATTTGGGTCATCGGGCTTAGTTGGAGGTCACCTCCTTAATCAATTAATTAAAGACACTAATTACTCTAAAATAAAATTATTTGTTCGTTCAGTTCCTGAAATTAGTGATCCAAAAGTAGAGATTATTAAGACCGATTTTAACAACTTACAAAATCACAAAGAAGATATCAAAGGTGATGATTGCCTCTTTTGTATTGGTACAACTAAAAAAAATTCCCCTGATAAAGACGAATATAAAAGGGTTGAACTTGATGTTCCTAAAGAAGTTGCAAAAATTGCAAAATCAAATTTGGTTAACTCATTTATTTTTGTTTCTGCATTGTATGCAAACCCCAAGAGTTCGGGAGAATACATAAGATTTAAAGGATTAGTAGAAGAAGAGTTAAAAGAACTTAATTTTCCAAAACTTGGAATAATGAGACCATCCTTTTTAATAGGAAATAGAAAAGAAAAGAGAGTAAGTGAAACAATAGGTATCTTTGTTTTTAAGTTACTTTCTCCATTACTTTTAGGTCCTCTAAAGAAAATGAAACCTATTCATTCAGAAATTGTTGCAAAAACTATGATTAGAGCTGCAAATGAAAACTTAGAAAAAAATGTTTTTGAGTCGAATGAAATCGATGAATTAGTTTTAAACTAACCCTAATCTCACAACAGATTTAGCAGTTTCAGATATGCAACCTTTTGCAGGATTAAATTTTAATCCCAATAACTCTTCGGCATAGGTTGTGTCAGTTTGCATTACAATCTCAAGATCTGGAATTAAAGTTTTAGCACTTGAGTCAAACAAACTAATTAATTTAACCATAAAATTTGGTAGTTCTTTTTTGGGAAGTTTTTTCGCATACTCTGGCATTGCTTCAGCCATTATTTGGGATAACTCAATTAGTTTTTTTACTTCTTTTCCAACAATTAATCTTCTACCACCAACCTTGGTATTTCCAATACAAGCAACATGTGCTTTTGCAACATCTTTTACATCCGAAATCAAAATTCCCCATTTAGGTGCTGCTGGAAATTTGCCTTTTAGAAACCGTCTAACATATTCAATTGAAGTTCCTCCTTTTTTATCAAGAGCGTCACCAAATACTCCACCAGGATTAATCATGGTTAATTTATTTTTTAATCCTTTGCTCTCCATTAGTTCCCACGCTGCTTTTTCAGCTTTTGTTTTTGATAAAAAGTAATCGTTTACTCCCTCTTTCCAGTTTTCATCTGTCCAATCATTTTCGTTAAATGAATATGGATTACTTCTGTTAGGTTTTCTGAACATAGCTGCAATTGAAGAGGTAACTATAAATTGTTCAACATCAGCATTTAAACCTGCATTTAAAACTCTCAGCGTTCCATCTACAGCAGGTGCTAATAAACTATTTCTATTATTAGAAACTTTAAAAGGAAATGGAGATGCAAGATGCATTATATATTTACAATCTTGAGCCGCTTCATTCCATCCATCATCTTTTAAAAGGTCCAATTCAACAAAAGATAATTTATCTATAGAAGCATGCTGACTTATAGTTTCTTTAGTTTGTTCAATTAAAGTATTGTTTCTAACAGTTCCTAAAACCTCATATCCAGCATTTAACAATTCTATTGTAGTATGTTTTGCTATCCAGCCACTTATTCCAGTTAATAATACTTTATTTGTCATTTTGTTGTTCCTTTTAATTAAATCTTTGTTTTACTATATATGGACATAAATAATTTTTTATCAACTAATTATAAGTTTACTAGTCACTTAAAAGTTACTTAAATCATGACTGGTCATTTTTTGTTATTAGTTTACAAAAGAGATATGGAAAAAATTAATCAAAAACAACCATGTCCTTTTTCAAACGTTATGGAATTATTAGGAGGAAAATGGAAAATTTTTATTATTGCAAGAATCCATGAAAATAAGAAAATAAGATTTAATGAGCTTAAAAGATTAGTAAATAATATCAGTCCCCAAGTGATGGCAAGAAAACTTGATGAAATGAGAAAAGATGGTTTGGTTGTTAAAATTATTAATAAATCTCAAAACGTAGAATATAAATTAAGTGAATTTGGAAATTCAGCAATACCAATAATATCTGCTTTAAAAAAATGGAGCTTAGGTAGAAAAAAAGAAATTTCAAAAATAGTTCAATTGACTAAGTAATATTATTTTTGACTGAAGATTTTTTTAGGCTTTTGTTTTTAGTATTTTGATTTTCTTATTCCCTGTATGATTTCTCTTAATTGATCATATTCTTTACAATTACAATTTTCTAAAATTTTTAGTCTCTCTTTTGCAAGATCAATACGATTTGTAACTACATATAATTCACCCAAATATTCGTTTATGCCAATATGATTTGGTTCGATTGCTAAACCTTGAAGATAAAACTTTTCACCATTTTCATAGTCACCAAGTTTTCTTGTAGTAAAACCTAAATAATTTAGAGTATCAGGGTTATTTGGTTTTTCTTTATTTGATTTAATTAATAATTTAAGAGCTTTTTCATAACTTTTATTTGCTTTTTTAATCTTATCTTTTTTTTCATACTTTTTAGCTGACTTAATAAGAACAACTGCTTTTTCATAACTTGTTTTAGTTTTAGAATTGTCATTAGAGTTATCACTTGAGCCTGCTGAATAAGAATTTACTGACAGTACTAGCAGTAGCAAAAAGGTAAAAAATATTTTTTTAATCATTGGTACATGTATAATTGTCTAGTATAAATCTTAAAGTCTAATTAGAAATTTTAATGACGCAGCAATATTACTGTTGACTCAAGATCTTTTTAGCTGGATATGTCTTTCTTATCCAAGATTTGGGAATAGAATTAACACCTTTTAAAGCTGCAAAATAAGCTCCAATAAAATTAACTCTAGAACAGTTGCAACCACCAGCTTTAATAGTTCTTAAAATAGCACCTTTATAATTTGTTGAATTAATAATTGAGTGAATTGAGCTGTTAAAAGTCCCAGGATAACTACATGCCATTCCTAATTTTTTAACTACTATTGGGTGTGGTTTTGATTTTAATCTTTTTACTTTTTTAATATCCTCAACAACACTTTTAAAATATGTATTTTTGTTAAATTTTTTTAAGAATTCATTTATTGGATCTTTAGCACCCTTTAGAGCCAAATCTATTAGATGAAACTTAGCTAAAGCATATTTAAGGCTTATTTTTGAAACAGTAACTGTTGAGATAATCTTTTTTAAGCTATTAAAATCATATCCATATAAAAAATAGGGTAGAGCAGCACAATAACCATCAGACTCATTAACTTTAGCACCACCTGTTAATTTCTTTCTAGCTTTAATGTTTTTAACTGTTTCAATAATATTTTGGTGTATCCAGGGCCCTTTAATTATACCTCGCCAATCTTTAACTTTTCTATATTTAGCTCTTAGATTAAGGTTTTTCCAATAAATACTTCCTGGACCAAAGTTTTTAGTAATATTTTTTTTAAATCTTTCTTCTATATTTTCATGTCCTTCAATCAGTGTTTGAAACATGACTTGACCTACTTGATTATAACCTGAAACCTTTCCAGTTTTAATATTGTAAAAAGGACTTTTATTATTTTTTAAGAAGGTAAAATCTTTCTTTCCTTTAATATAAGTTAGTAGTTTTTTTTGATTATAAACCCAATGCAAGGGTCTTGCTGCAGCATCTGCAACTGTTGCTCCCAAAAAAACATGTAGATTATTTTTCATTAGATTTAAAATTTCTCAACAGATGTTCTTAATTGAGTTTCCCAAGACCATGTACTTTTATCTTGGTTGTGAAACTGAAGATATACTTTTGCAATTTCATCAGGATGTATAGTCTTATATGATCCATAATTTTCTTTGCCAATACCACCATCGATAATAAAATGTCCAATATGAATGTTTTGAGGATGTAATTCTCTTGCTAATGATTGGGCTAAGCCCCTTAAACCAAACTTGCCCATTGCGAAAACAGATGACTCTGGAAAACCTTTTATACTTGCGGTAGCCCCTGTAAAAAAAATACTTCCACGTTTTTTTTTAAGCATTCTTTTTGCCGCTTGTTGAGCTACTAAAAAGCCACCATAACATGTAATATCAATTGCTTCATGTGCTTTTTTGGGATCCAGATCAACTATACTTCCTCCAAGACTTTTTGAAGGATTATAGATTACCAAATTAGGATCACCAATTATTTTGTCAGTTTTCTTAAATAAGTTTGTTACACTTTTAATGTTAGTGGCATCACATTTAATTGTGTTAGCACCAATTTCTTTTTTTAAATTTTGAAGTTTTTCAATATTTCTTGCAGCCAGAACAACTTTCATTCCCTTTGATGCACATAACTGAGCCAAAGATGCACTCAATCCACTTCCAGCTCCAACAATTAAAACTGACTCATTCATTTATGAAGATAAATGTTTTTCTGCTTCAAGTGCTGCCATACAGCCCATTCCAGCAGCAGTAACCGCTTGTCTAAAAGTTTTATCTTTAACATCACCTGCAGCATAAACTCCAGGTATATTGGTTTCAGTAGAATCTGGTTTAGTTATTAAATAACCTTCTTTATCCATATCTAATTGCTCTTTAAATAAAGCTGTTGCTGGATCGTGACCAATTGCAATAAATAAGCCATCTATTTTCATTTCTTCAATCTTATTAGTTTTTAAATTTTTAATTTTAATAGCTTTTACATTTTTAGGTTCGCTGTCTCCAATAACCTCTTCAACAGCACTATCCCAAATAATTTCAATTTTTTTATTTTCCATTAATTTTTTCTGAAGTAGTTTTTCTGCTCTTAAAGTATCTCTTCTATGAATTAATTTTACTTTTGATGCAAATTTAGTAAGAAACATGGCTTCTTCAACAGCAGCGTTACCACCGCCAACAACTGCTACAACTTTTTCTTTAAAGAAAAAACCATCACATGTTGCACACGCAGAAACACCAAAGCCTCTATAAGCTTGTTCCGATTCTAAGTTTAGCCATCTTGCTTGAGCACCTGTAGAAATTATAATGCTATCTGCAGTATATTTTTGTCCACTATCACCAACAGCTTCAAAAGGTACGGATTTTAAATTTACTGATCCGATATGATCTTCAATCATTTCAGTACCTACTGCTTTTGCTTGATCTTTCATTTGATCCATTAACCATGGACCTTGAATTACATCTGAGAATCCTGGATAATTTTCAACATCTGTTGTTGTCGTTAATTGCCCACCAGGTTCAGAGCCATATACTAAAACAGGGCTTAGCATTGCTCTTGCCGCATAAACTGCAGCTGTGTATCCAGCAGGACCGGATCCTATTATTAACACTTTTGTGTGTTTTGTTGGATTATCACTCATACAAAAGTTATATAAGGATAAATGACAAAATTAAAAGGGTTATTATTGACAGAGGGCATGCACGGCATGATTAGCCAAGTTGAAGGTCTAGCTAAAGCTCTTGATTTAGATTTTATACACGAGAAGATTGAACTTAATAATTTTTGGAAATTATTTCCACCAAAATTAACACCTGTTCAAGATTTTGTTTTTAAAAATAAAATTAATAACGAGTTTGATATTGTTATTTCTTGTGGAAGAAAAAGTGTAATCCCATCAATTTATTTAAAGAAAAAATTTAAGAGTAAAATCATAAATATTCATATTCAAGAACCTAAGGTCTCATTAGATAATTTTGATTTTGTAGTTGCGCCCGAACACGATGGTTTAAAAGGTAGCAATGTATTGACAAGCAAAGGAGCAGTACATTATTTAACAAATGGTGAATTAGATGAAAATGAAAATTATTTAAAAACCAGAATTAACAGTCAAAAGAAAATCGTTACCCTAGTACTAGGAGGGCCTACTAGATATTATGATTATAATAATCAAGTCATAGAGGGTATTTTCTCAAAAATTGAGCAAAATTTCCTAAAAAATAATTATCAAGCAATTATTATTCCCTCAATGAGAACTCCTCAGAATATAATTGAAAAAGCTAAGAATTATTTTGATAAAGATCAAATCATAATACCCAATGTTGATAAAAAAGCTTATCTTTCTTCATTAAAAATATCAGACCATATTGTTGTTACTTGCGACTCTACTTCAATGATTTCAGAAGCTGCAATTACTGGAAAACCAATTTATGTAGCTCAAATGCCAGCGATTAAAAATAATCAAAGGTTTAAAAGTTTTTTTAATTTATTTGAGTCTTTAAATATAATAAAAGAATTGAATAATTCTGTTGAAAACTGGACTTATACTAAATTAAATGAAACTAACAAAATAGCTGAACAAATAAGAGAAAAAATAAAACAACATGACTTTTCTTAATTCAATTTTAAATAACTCCAAGGAACATAACGATCCTTTTAAACATTGGGAGTATAATGATGCTTTAACCGATGGGGCTATTGAGGAAATTATCAAAGCTGACATACCAGATGTTAGCAAGAATAATTTAACCTATGATGGCACGAGAGCAATTGATGGTGGTGCAGCAGAATTCAGAGAAGGTATTGCATCTGGAGGACAGGCAATTAAATTTAGATGTTTTATTACAAAAGAAAATGCAGATGCATTTCCACATTTAGTTAAATTTATTAATGAATTACAATCAAAAAAAACTCATGAAACTATTTCCAAGATGATCAACAAAGATTTATCTAACTCATGTGTAAGAGTTGAAGTTATTTGTGATAGAGAGGGTTTTTGGCTAAAACCACATTGCGATATTAAAGAAAAATTATTATCAGGCTTAATATTTGTTAATAATGCAAACGAGTCTGAAAACTTGGGTACTGATTTTTATAATGAAAAATTAGAAAAAGTTAAGACTGTTCCTTATAAAAATAACTATGGATATCTATTCTCTAGTGGTCCAAATACCTGGCACGGCATGGAAAAAAAAGAGATTGTTAAAGAAAGACGTTGTTTACAGGTAAATTATGTAACTTTTCCTACAGATTGGAAAGTCGAGTAGCATTAAAACATTAAAGACTTGTATCTATCAATCATTATAGGGCGTATACTTAGTTTTTTAGATACTGCCAGATAATTTTACACTTCATTACTTAGGCAATAATTTTTTAGAAAACAACTTTATTAGAAGAGTTCATCATTCATGTGTTTTTACGTGGGTTATGTATTGAGTTTATTATGATTATAAAAGATATAGCAAAACAAGGAATTCCAGAAATAGGTAATATTTTACCTTTAAAAAAAAATAATATTATTCCAATAAAAATTAGTAAGACTATAGAAATAGTCGTAGTTCCTAATTTGGGTGAGGTAAACTCACATCAAGATAATGTTGGAATCATCATAGAAGAAAAAAATGTTCTAAGGATTTTATCTAAACGATATAAAAATGTTTTAATTACTGAAATTAACTCCGAAGAAGATCTTGAAGCCCTAGTTAAAAGAAAGCCTGATTTAGTATTCTCTGGTGTTAAGTATTTCTTTTTTAATAATAAGAAAATATGGCTAAATGATTATTTAGAGATGTTTGAAATTCCATATATCGCCTCAAGTAAAGCAGCTCTTGATAATGAAAGTGATAAAAATAGAGCAAAGAAGATTATGCAAAAAAATAATATTAAAACTGCAGATTTTTTTATAACAAACCCTAGTGAATATTTAACTGAAAGTTCAATACCAATAAAATTTCCTCTTTTTATAAAACCAGTAACTGGTGGAGATAGTAGAGGGGTTGATAAAAATTCAATTGTATTTAATTTTGAAGATTTTACCTCAAAGGTATTAGATATTAAGACAAAACAAAACTCACCTTCTTTAGTTGAAACATATTTAGCAGGAAAAGAATATAGTGTAGGTATTTTTGAAGATAGTATTGATGGAACATTAAGAGCTATGCCAATTGAAATTATTGTAAAAGAAAATGTAGATGGTCATTGTATTCTTGATTTTAATGTTAAAAAAAATGATGAAGAGAGTGTAATTCTTGTTTCTGATATTGTAGTTTTTGACAAACTTTCAAAACTTGCAAAAGACTCGTTCAGAGCTCTAGGTGGCAAATCTTTAGGTAGAATAGATATTAAAATGGATCACTTAGGGGTTCCTCATTTTATAGAAGCAAATTTAATGCCAGGTCTTCGAAAAGGATATTTCTATAGATCGTGTGTACTAAATCTTGATATGAGTTATGAAGATATGATTTTCAGTATTGCAAATACTGGGTTGTCTTCACATTAAATATCTTGAAGTGCGGTTACTGTAATCTCTTTTGTTTTTAAAGATCTAATCCCCATCAAACAAGCTTGAGCAGTAGACATGTTTGTACAATAAGGAACTTTATTACCTAGCGTTGCCCTTCTTAAAGCCATTGCATCATGAAGACGATGCTCACTATTTCCACCACCTGTATTAATAACTAAAGCAATTTTTTTAGAATTTAGTACATCAACAATATGAGGTGATCCTCCACTAACCTTGTTTATCGTTTTGCATTTTATTCCATGTTCACGAATGTATTCTGCAGTTCCACCTGTTGCACATAAAGTAAAATTTAATTTTATTAATTGTTTTGCCAAATCTACACCTTCATCTTTATGGCCATCTTTGAGAGAAATAAATGCTAGACCCTTTGTTGGTAATGAGTTTGAAGCTGCAATTTGGCTTTTTGCATAAGCCATACCAAAATCCTTATCAAATCCCATAACTTCACCTGTTGATTTCATCTCAGGCCCCAATAATAAGTCGCTATTTGGGAATTTATTGAAAGGAAATACTGCCTCTTTAACTGCAAACAGGTTTTTGTTTTTACCCTTTAGATTAAATTTAGATAATTTTTCACCAGCCATTACACGTGATGCAATTTTAGCAAGAGGAAGACCTTTTGCTTTAGATACAAAAGGAACTGTTCTACTTGCTCTTGGATTTACTTCAATTACATAAATTTCATCATTTTTAATAGCAAATTGAATGTTCATAAAACCTTTAACATTTAAAGCTAAAGCTAATTTTTTTGTTTGAACTTCTATTTCAGTTATCAGCTTTGGTTTAATTGATATAGGGGGTAAAGAACATGCAGAATCCCCAGAGTGAATACCCGCTTCCTCTATATGTTGCATGATACCTGCAACAAATACTTGTTTGCCATCAGATATCGCATCAACATCCACTTCCATAGCGTGACTAATAAACTTATCTATTAATATCGGATTATCTTCTGCGGCTTTAAATGCTTCTTCTACAAAGTTTTTTAATTGGCTTTTTTCATGAACAATTTCCATTGCTCTTCCGCCCAGAACATAAGAAGGTCTGACCATTAAAGGTAGTCCAATTTTTTCAGCAATTTGAATGGCTTGCTTGTAAGTTTTGGCAATACCACTTTCAGCTTGTTTTAATTTTAATCTATCAAGTAACTTTCTAAATCTATCTCTATCTTCAGCAAGATCTATTGAGGTGTACTGTGTACCTAAAATGGGAAGCTTGTTGTCATGTAGAAACTTTGCAAGTCTTATAGGAGTTTGCCCACCAAACTGAGCTATGATCCCCACAAGATTTCCTTTTTGTTGTTCTTTTTTAATAATATTATAAACATACTCTTCTTTAAGAGGTTCAAAATAAAGCCTGTCACTTGTATCGTAGTCTGTTGAAACCGTTTCTGGATTACAATTAATCATTATAGTTTCAAAACCACTATCTTTAAGAGCATAACTTGCTTGGCAACAACAATAATCAAACTCAATACCTTGGCCTATACGGTTTGGTCCACCGCCTAAAATTATAATTTTTTTTCTTGAAGAGGGCTCTGCTTCACATTCCGTATTTAAAGCATAGTTTCTTTGATATGTTGAATACATATAAGGAGTGAACGATTTAAATTCCGCAGCACAGGTATCTACTTTTTTGTAAACCGGTAATACTTTTAAAGCAGTTCTTTTTTTTCTAACAATATCTTCAGGAATTTTCGTGATTTCAGATAATTTTTTATCAGAAAAGCCTATTGATTTAATTCTATTAAATTCATTGTAGTCTTTAGGGAGACCTTTTTTTTGTATTTGATTTTCCTCATCAACAATTTCTTTTATTTGCTCTAAAAACCAAGGGTCTATCTTACAAAGTTGGTGAATTCTTTTAATATTTATTTTTTTTCTAAACGCTTCAGCAGCTAACAATATCCTGTTTGGAATATTTTTTTTAAGTTCTTTTTCTATTTCTTTTTTATTTAATAAAAAAATTCGATCTAAGCCTGAAAAGCCAATTTCAAGAGAAACTAATGCTTTTTGCAGAGATTCTTTAAAGTTTCTACCAATTGCCATCGCTTCACCAACTGACTTCATTGAAGTTCCGAGAATTGCCTCAGAAGTAGAGAATTTTTCAAAGGTAAACCTTGGTATTTTGGTTACCACATAATCAATACTTGGCTCAAAAGAAGCAGGTGTTGTTTTAGTAATTTCATTTTTTAATTCATCAAGTGTGTAGCCGACAGCTAATTTTGCTGCAACTTTTGCAATTGGAAATCCTGTTGCTTTAGACGCAAGAGCTGAAGATCTCGAAACTCTTGGGTTCATTTCAATGATAACCATTCTGCCATCTTTAGGATTGATTGCAAATTGAACATTTGATCCACCTGTTTCTACTCCAATTTTTCTAAGACAAGCAATTGATGCATTTCTCATAACTTGGTATTCTTTATCCGTAAGTGTTAGGGCAGGTGCAACTGTAATTGAATCTCCAGTGTGAATTCCCATTGGGTCTATGTTTTCAATAGAACAAATAATAATACAGTTGTCTTTTTTATCTCTGACAACTTCCATTTCAAATTCTTTCCAACCTTCAAGGCATTCTTCAATTAAAACCTGACTAACAGGGGATTCGTGTAAACCATCTTTAACTATTTTTAGATACTCTCGTTCAGTTTTGGCAATTCCTCCACCTAAACCACCCAAAGTAAATGCAGGTCTAATGATTGCAGGTAATCCAATTTGTTTTAAAGCTTTTGCTGCATTTCTAATATGATTTACCACTTTAGATTTTGGTAAGTCCAGACCAATATCTAACATGTTTTTTCTAAATTTTTTTCTATCCTCCGCATTAGAGATTGCCTTAGAATTTGCACCAATTAACTCAATCTTGTATTTTTTAAGAATTCCTTTTTTCCCCGCTTCCATTGCTAAATTCAAAGCAGTTTGGCCACCCATTGTTGGTAAGATTGCATCAGGTTTTTCTTTTTTTAGAATTTTCTCTAATACCTCTAAAGTTATAGGCTCAATATAGGTTTTATCCGCAACACCAGGATCCGTCATGATAGTTGCTGGATTAGAATTAATTAAAATAACTTTATAACCTTCATCTTTAAGAGCCTTACAGGCTTGTGTCCCCGAGTAGTCAAACTCACAGGCTTGACCAATGATTATTGGTCCAGCACCAACGACCAGTATAGTTTTAAGATCTTTTCTTTTTGGCATTTTTTTTTATGTTGTTAATAAATTCTTCAAATAAGTAAACACTATCTTGCGGTCCTGGATTTGATTCAGGGTGATATTGAACAGAAAAAACAGGTTTATTTTTTAATCTAATTCCTTCAATACAATTATCAAATAAAGATTTATGAGTTATTTCAATATTTTTTGGTAATGTTGCTCTTACAATTTCAAAGCCATGGTTTTGACTAGTGATTTCGACATTATCTTTAATTAAGTTTTTAACTGGATGATTAGCACCTCTATGACCTAGTTTCATTTTTTTAGTTTTTGCACCAAGTGCTAAGGCTAGAATTTGATGACCAAGACAAATACCAAAAATAGGTAAATTATTTTTAATTAATTCTTTAATAATTTCAATTGCATATTTACCAGTTGCTGCAGGGTCACCAGGGCCATTAGATAAAAAGAGCCCATTTGGCTTTAATTTAAGGATGTCTTTAGCGCTCGTTTTGCATGAAACCACTGTTACTTTACAATTAAAATTTGAGAAATATCTTAGGATATTTTTCTTAATTCCAAAATCAATAGCAACAACATGTAATGAATTTTTCTTATTTTTTAAGCAACCAGTTTCTTTTTTCCAAGTTTTAAAACCAGACCAAATATAATTTTTTTTAGTAGTGACTTGTTCTGCCAAATCTAAATTATTTAATCCACTCCATTTTGTTGTAATATTTGCTAATTTGCTAATATTGAAATTACCTTTATTAGAAAAGGAAATGGTACCTTTAGGGGCTCCTTTATCTCTAATATAATTAGTTAAACCTCTCGTATCCAAACCAGTGATCCCAACAATTTTATTTTTTTTTAACCACAGGTCTAAATTAACTAAAGATCTATAATTAGAAGGGTTTGTTATTTCAGAATTAAAAATTACACCTTTTGTCCAAACTTTATCAGACTCTAAATCTTGCTTGTTAGTCCCAACATTACCAACATGAGGAAAGGTAAAATTGATAATTTGTCCAGCATAAGAGGGATCCGAAATAATTTCTTGATATCCTGTTAGAGAAGTATTGAAACACACTTCACCCGTCGCCGTTCCTTGATAGCCAATACCAACTCCTTTAAAGATAGTTTTATTTTCAAGAACTAAAAGGCCTGTATGAATCTGTGAGATTTTGTTAGAGCTAATTTTTTTTGCTTTTTTGTTCAATTACAACTCATGAGTTAAAGGTTAATACAATAAAACCCTAATTATCGCAACAGAGATGTATTATAAAATTATAAAAAAACAATTTTTCTTTTGAAGAATTTTCACTTTGCAGTAGATTAAAAAATATTATGACATTGAAAGAAAAAATAGAAACTAACTATAAAAATTCTCTAAAATCAAAAAATAAGGTTGAAATCTCAACCTACAGGTTAATTTTATCTGGAATAAAAGATATTGATATTATCAATCGATCTGGCGCCGACATAAAAGAAACAGACGATGAGGATATTAAAAAACTTTTAAAGAAAATGATTAAGCAAAGAACCGAATCAATAGAGATCTATCAAAAAAATAACAGAATGGATTTGTTAGAAGTTGAGCAAAATGAATTTGATCTTTTATCTAGTTTTTTACCACAACAGTTAAACGATGAAGAAACTAAAAAAATATGCGTTGATGCAATAAGTAAATTGGGCGCTGCATCAATTAAAGACATGGGTAAAGTGATGGGTGAATTAAAAAAGTCATACCCTGACAATCTAGATTTTGCAAAAGCTGGACCTTTACTCAAAGAACTATTAAATAAATAATGAAATACCCAAAAGAGTATTTGGACGAAATTAAAACTCGTTTAAAAGTTTCGACAGTTGTATCAAAGTCTGTCAGTTTAAAAAAAAGAGGCAAAGAATTTGTAGGCTTATCACCTTTTAAAACTGAAAAAACACCCTCATTTACGGTTAATGATGAAAAAGAATTTTATCATTGTTTTGCAACATCAGAACATGGAAATATTTTTGATTTTGTAATGAAAACTCAAAATTTGAAATTTGGAGAAGCAGTAAAATCATTAGCAAATCTTGCAGGTATGAGACCTTATACATTTTCAAAGCAAGATGAAGAGCGTGAAAAAAATTGGCAAGAGTATTGCTCAATTTATAATCAATATGTTCAGTTTTATCACGATGAAGTTTTAAAAAATGAAAGTTTAACTATTGCGAGAGACTATTTAAAGAAAAGAAACCTTAGTAAAAATGAAGTTAAAAATTTTAAAATTGGATTTGTTGAAAGAAATTCTAATTTTTATGAAAAATTAAAAGATGAATTTAGTGAAAAAGTTTTAATTGAAAGTGGTCTTTTTTATTTAGATGAAAAAAAGAATACGTACGTTGAAAGATTTAGAGATAGAATAATATTTCCAATTAATAATATTTCAGGTCAGCCTATTGGATTGGGAGGAAGAACCATCCAAGAAAATAGTTATTCAGCAAAATATATTAATTCTCCTGAAACACCTTTTTTTAAAAAGGGTTCTAACTTATATAATTTAGATTTAGCAAGAAGATTATCCAATAAAATAGATCATGTATATTTGGTTGAGGGATATATGGATGTAGTTGGTTTAAGTAAAAATGGAATTGAAAATGTTGTAGCAAATCTTGGAACATCTTTAACGGATAGACAAATTTTAATGCTCAACCAATTCTTTGAAGATATAATTATCTGTTTTGATGGTGATGAAAGTGGATACAAAGCAGCACTAAGAGCAGCCGAAAACTCAATTAAAGAATTGCAACCTGAAAAACAGATATCATTTCTTTTTTTACCAGATGGAGAAGATCCAGATAGTTATGCAAACAAAAACGGAAAAGCTAACTTCATCGATTTTACAAAGCAGGCGAAAATTTCAATTCATCAGTTTATATTTAACCATTATAAACAGCAAACTAACAATAATCCTTCTTCAATGGCAATCTTTGAAAAAAAATTAAGATCTATTGCCAGAACTATTAAAGATGATTTTATTAAAAAATATGTACTTGAGTTTTTTTTAGAAAAAATTTCATCATTAACACCACATAGTAATGTAGGTAAGAAGCAGTTTTATACTAAAAAAATTAAATCGTTACAGTCAACTCAAAAGTATTTTAATGAAAGTAAATCGCTAAGTGTTGTAGAGCTTAAAGAATTTTCGTTGCTTTATTTAATAATGAACAATTTAGATATATTTCAAGAAAATATTCATTTAATTGAAAATATAAAATTATTTAGCGATGAGAATAAACTGATTTTTGAAACTCTTTTAACAAAACTGAAAAGTGGAGAGAGGCTCACTCTTCAAGAGATTCCTATCGATCCACAATTAGTTGAAAAAATTTTTAAATTTGCCTCAATCAAGCACATTTTGAATAATAACCAAAACAATCAAGATAAAATGTTTGAGTTATTAGAGGAAGTTTCTAAAGATCTAAAAAATTACGATTTAGAGTATAGAATTGAGGAGCTAGAGTCTAAATTTTCAAAGGATTTAAGTGAAACTACTTTTAATGAAATAAGAGAGCTAAAAAAAGATAAAAATATCAATTAAAACCATTAAAAAATACGTGGATTTTTCTAAAATTGCCCTTATATAAGACTTCTCAAGTATACTATTGTGGAAAGAATAATTACAAAATCATTTGCTAGGCTTATGGGTCGTGGAACTCATAGAGGCTTCATAACTTTTGAAGAGTTAAATAAATCTTTGGGCAAGAGAAATCTTTCAGATGAAAATTTAGAACAAGCATTTATGCATATACTGGATGAGAGTGTTGCTCTAGTTGAAAAAAAATCTGATTTTAAAGTCTTAAGAAAGAAAGAAAATTCATCAAAAGAAGAAGGCAAAACTATTGAAAAGAGTGACGACCCAATAAGAATGTATTTAAGAGAGATGGGTGGTGTAGAGCTTTTGTCCCGAGAAGGTGAGATTGCAATTGCAAAAAGAATAGAAGCAGGAAAAGATGTTATGCTTATCGCATTAGCTCAAAGTCCAATTACTGCGCAGCAATTTTTAGAATGGGATGAAAAACTTCAAAAGGATGAAATTTTAGTTAGAGAAATTATAGACATCGATACCAATTATATGGAAGATGAAAACACAGGTCCGAGTGCCAAACAAAGAAATTCTGGTGAGACTGATAAAAATGAAGAAAATACAGGTGATGATGATGAATTTAACCCAACACTTGCTGCAATGGAAACTGAGATTAAACCTAAAGTTTTAAAGACAGTTAATACATTAACCAAAGAGTATGGAAAATTAATCAAGTATCAAAAAGAAAAGTTAGATTGTATTTTAAATTCAATAAATTTTTCAACAGCTAAAGAAAAAGGATATGAAAAAATTGTAAAAGATATTTTAGAAAATATCAAATCTCTTCAATTATCTCCATCAGTATTAGAAGAATTAGTCCAAAAACATTATGTTGAAAACAAAAAAATTGTTTCCTTGGAAGGAAATCTTTTAAGGTTAGCAATGGATCAAAAAATACCAAGAAATGAATTTATTAAATTTTATATAGGAAATGAAATCAATCCAAATCTCAAGAAATTTCTTGATACTAATTCCATGTGGAAGCAGTTTTTCTCTAAAAATAAAGATGAGTTTAAAAATATAAGGGAAAGACTTATAGAGATAAGCCACAAACTTGGAATTTCTGTTACTGATTATAAAAAATTAGTTAGCAGAGTTCAAAAAGGAGAAAAAGAATCTAGAATTGCAAAAAAAGAAATGGTTGAAGCAAATTTAAGATTGGTAATTTCAATTGCTAAAAAATACACAAATAGAGGACTTCAATTTTTAGACCTTATACAAGAGGGAAATATTGGTCTTATGAAAGCTGTAGATAAGTTTGAATATAGAAGGGGTTATAAATTTTCAACATATGCTACCTGGTGGATAAGACAGGCAATTACAAGATCTATTGCTGATCAAGCTCGCACAATAAGAATTCCAGTCCACATGATTGAGACAATAAATAAAATAGTAAGAACACAAAGATTAATTTTAAGTGAGTTTGGTAGAGAAGCAACCCCAGAGGAATTAGCAAAAAAATTAAGAATGCCTTTAGATAAAGTTAGAAAAGTTTTAAAAATATCAAAAGAACCAGTTTCTCTTGAAAAACCAGTGGGAGATGAAGAGGATAGCAGTTTAGGTGATTTTATTGAAGACACAAAAGCATTAGCACCCTTAGAACAGGCAATTAAATCTAATTTAAGCGAGGCTACCACTAAAATTTTATCAACTTTAACACCAAGAGAAGAAAGAGTGCTCAGAATGAGATTTGGTGTTGGCATGAATACTGATCACACACTAGAAGAGGTTGGTTTGCAGTTTTCTGTAACAAGGGAGCGTATTAGACAAATAGAAGCAAAAGCTCTTAGAAAACTAAAACATCCTAGTCGGTCTAAGCAATTAAAAAGTTTTCTTGAAAGCTAGCCTTTAATACAGATAAAATTTTGAAAATGCTCAAAAATCATTTGTCAGGTAATTTTTTATTAATTCTAGTATCCTTAATACCAGTTTCTGTAATATTGGGGCCTTCAATTTCTTTGATAAATATTATTTTAATTTCATTTTGTTTTTTATTTTACTATAGAAAAAAAAATTTTTTTTCTATATTTAGGAATAAAACAATTATTTATTTATTGATAATTTATTTTTATTTTTTATTAAATTCTTTGAATTCTATTGATTATAGCAACGGATTTGCAAGAAACTTAGGTTTTTTTAGGTTCATTTTATTATTTTTTGCAATTAATTATTTATTTTCAAATAATAGTAATACAAATTTAGTATTTAAATTTTGGTTTGTAGTTACCTTTATTGTTTTGTTGGATATTTTTTTTGAGTTTTTTATAGGAAAAAATATTCTTGGCTATAGTGAGTCAAGCGGTTCACGTATTGTTAGTTTTTTTAAAGATGAAGCAGTTGTAGCAGGGTATTTAAATGGGTTTATTTTTATTATATTTGGATTTTTTTTTTCAAAATTTGATCAAAAATCAATTAATCAAAAATACTATATTTATTTAATACTGTTATCTTATTTTATTTGTATCATGGTCACTGGAGAAAGATCAAATACATTAAAATTTTTATTTGGAATAACAGTATTTTTGAGTCTAAACCATTTTATCAAATATAAACATAAACTCCTTTTTGGTTTTTTTGGAATTTTTATTATTTCAGTTAGCCTTATCAGTTCTGAAAGAATAAAATTGAGATATGGTGACCAACTAATCAATTTATATGTTCTTCCATTAATTGGGATGGAATATAGAGTAGAACAGGATAACAAAGAGAATATTTATTTTAAAGATAATTTATATATACAACATTATAAATCTGGGATTGAAGTTTTTAAAAAATATCCTTTACTTGGAGTTGGAAATAAAAACTATAGAATAGAAGCGTGTGAAAATAACTTAGAAAATAAATATCTTTGTAATACTCATCCTCATCAAATTTATCTTGAACTTTTATCTGAACATGGATTACTAGGCTCGTTATTATTATTATCAATTATTTTTTATTTAATATTTAAAAATTTTAAAATGATGATTAAATCAAATAATCTAATTCAACTTGGATCATTTTCATTTTTATTAACGAATTTTCTACCCTTGTTACCCAGTGGTTCTTTTTTTGGTGATTTTAATGCTACTTTATTTTGGTTAAATTTTTCAATATTTTATGCTTCAAATCCAGAAACTAACGTTTTTAAAAATGGGGGATTAGCTCAATAGTAGAGTACTCGATTGACATTCGAGGGGTAGTTGGAGCGTAACCAACATTCCCCACCAATAATAATTTATATAAGTTTCTAGTTTAATTTTTTCTGTTAACTAACTTTTCCATCTTTAACAGTAAAAATTTTATCACAATTTTCTAAGGTATTTACCCTGTGTGCGATCATTATTATAATCTTATTTTTTTTAAGTTTAATAATTTCTTTAATAATTTTTTCCTCTGTTTTGTAATCTAGTGAGCTAGTTGCTTCATCAAGTATTAATAAACTAGGATTATTATATAAGGCTCTAGCCAAGCCAAGTCTTTGTTTTTGACCTCCTGAAAGCCTAACTCCAGCCTCACCAATAAGTGTGTTCTCTTTATCTGGCAATCCATTTACGAATTCAGTTAAGCTAGCCTCATGGAGCACTCTTTGAATTTCGTCAAAGTCAATATCATCACTCTCTAAACTAAAAGCAATATTTGCTGCAATTGATTCATCACTTAAATATGTATCTTGAGGCACATATCCAATTCTTAAATTATTAAAAGTATTTTCATTAATTTTGGTATTATTAATTAATACTTCACCTTTATTTACTTTAAGCAAGCCAAGAATTATATCAACCAAGGTACTTTTGCCCGATCCAGTCACTCCACTAATCCCCACAATCTCTCCTTTTGAAATTTTAAAAGATACATTGTCAAAAATTTTTGCATTATCATTATAAGAGTACGAGATATTTTTTAATTCTATATTATTTAATTCTAAAATTTCTTTATTAGGAATTAAATTTTGATTTAATCTTTTTTTATTTTTATCTTCAATCAAAATCGATAAAGTCTCAATTATAGCTTTATGATTATAATTAATATTGTTTATAGATAAATTTATATTGATGAATCCTGGTATAGATCTAATTACAATTAATACAATCAATGTTAAAATTGGCAATACATCTTCTATTTGTTTTCCAGCCAAAACAAATGACATAAATATAATTACAATAGTTGTAACTGAAAATAGCTCCAGAATAATTTTAGGTGAGCGACCTATAAGATAGCTTATTACATGCGCAGAATATAATCTATTATTCTGGATGAAAAATCTTTTTATCCAGAATTCATTTTTATTAGAAAGTTTAATCAATTTTATAGATGAAAAAGTTTCTTTCAAATATCTCAATATATTTTCTTCATATCTGTTTGCTTTTGCACCTAAAATTTTCATTTTTTCTTTAATAAAAAAATAAAATAATAGAGTAAAAAATATCAATAATGCAAAAGTTATTATTGAAAGTTTGGCATTGAAAAATAACAAAGTAGTCATTAAGAATAACATTGTTAATACTTCTCTAAAAAGGACTAGATTACTAAAAATATAAGTCATTGATCTTCTTACTATAGCTGTACTGGAAGTTATTGAATTTGCAGGGTTATTTAAAGTGTGAAAAATATAAGGTTTATTTAGGATAGATCTTAATACATTTTTACAAAAATCTACTGTTAAATTTTTATTAATGTGACTTTCTGCATAATAAAAGAGGAAAAGAAAAATGTTTTTAAATAAAAAAATTACCACCAAAGTTACCGAGGCATAAATAGCGATTGCACTTTTATCCATGCTTAGCAATATAAGCCTGAGTGTTTCTAGAGGTATTTTTTCAATTAAAAAAATTGGGTTAGATAGCATGGTAATAAATCCTACCAAAGAACCAATGCTGGCAACCTCTAAAAGAGAAACAATAAAAGCAGAAAAATAAATAAATATTAAATATAACTTTTGTTTTTTATTTAATATGGAGTTTAAATCTTTTATAATTTTAAACATTAGTCTTTAAAGATAAGCTTAAATTTAGTCTTTGATTATTAATCTGCAAGTATAATCAACTCTATGCATCCACACCTTTTTATCAGCAAAGTATTCATCTACCGCCTTTTTTACGCCAGCACATCCGCCGTAATCATTTATATGAAGAATTCCACCTGAAACAATTCTAGGGTAGTAAACTTCCAGCTCGTGCTTAGTCGAGTCATATAAGTCAGTGTCTATTCTAGCAAGTGCTATTTTTGAAGGTACATTAGATTCTATATATAGAGTTTCTTCCACTTTTCCTTTAATAAATTTGGGCATATAATTGTCTGTGACACCTAATTTAATTAAGTTACTTCTAACCTGCTCTAAACTTGGAAAAAAATCTTTTTTAAGCTTACTATAATCTTTTTCTAGAACAGTAACCATGGTCTTCATATTTTTATCATGTTTAGAATAAACTGAGTGCCCAGAACCAAATGTATCATATGCATATATGTCTTTTTTCATTCCATATTTTTCAGCTAGCAAACAAATCATTGCTAGAGAACCACCTCTAAAGACTCCACATTCTAAAAGGTCGCCATCTATTTTTTTTTGTTCTAAATATTTCATAATCTGGATTAAAGACCATCGTATGGGTATTGTTGCAGAATTAATATAGGGATTAACTTTTTCGATTAGTTCTTTACTATAATTGTCATTATCAAATTCAACAACTAAATTCTCCCTTCTTTGAAGAAAATTATTAGTTTTAATAATTTCTAAACCAAACAAATTAAAGAATGATTTTATTGTTTTTTTCCAAAGTGGACGATTGATTTCAAAATTACTATTTATTCCTGGTTTCATTTATGTTTATAATTAATTATTTTTTAAGTTCTTCTTTTAATAAGTTCTCAATAATCATTTCAATATTATAAGTTTGCTTCCATTTTTTATAATCGTTAGAGAATTTTTTAGTGTTTGATATATACCACTGATGATCTCCAATTCTCGGTTTTTGTATCAGATTTTTTTTAATTTTAATAGATAGTTTTTTTTCTATCAAATCTATTGCTTCTAAAATTGAACAATTTGAATATGTTCCGCCACCAATGTTATATACTTTGCCAGATGTAGGTTTTAAAAAAAATTGCCAAAAACAATTAATTAAATCATGACTATGAATATTGTCTCTGACCTGTTTACCTTTAAACCCAATTAAATCATAAGTTCTATCCTTAATTGTTTTTTTAACTAAATAAGATAAAAATCCATGTAACTTTGCACCAGAGTGATTTGAGCCCGTTATACATCCAGCCCTAAAGCAGACAGTTTTTAAACCAATATTTTTTCCATATTCTTGAACCAACATATCTGCAGATAACTTTGACACACCAAATAAACTGTGTACACAATTATCAACATTTAAATCTTCATTAAACCCGTTCTTAAAGTTTTTGTTTATAATATTATATCTATTTTTTGTTTCTCTGAATTTGAATTTATTTGGATTGTCCCCATATACTTTATTTGTAGACAAAAATATAAAAGGAGAGAGTCTTGCGAATTCTTTAGTGTTATTTAATAAATTCAAAGTACCCTCAGCATTTATTGAAAAATCAGTAAATGGTTCTTTAATGGCCCAATCATGAGATGGTTGCCCCGCTGCATGAATAACCAATTTGATGTCTGAATTAAATTTTTTGAATATATCTCTAATTTTTTTTTTATTTCTAATATCACAATTTAAATGTGTATAATTTTTAAATTTATTTTTTAACCTACTTTTTATCCATTTAGTATCACCATCTTTACCAAAAAAATATTTTCTATAATTATTATCAATTCCTATGACATGAAAATTTTTCTTACAAAAAAACTCCACTGCTTCGG
Organism: Candidatus Pelagibacter sp. Uisw_134_02; assembly: GCF_047720265.1. GTDB lineage: Bacteria > Pseudomonadota > Alphaproteobacteria > Pelagibacterales > Pelagibacteraceae > Pelagibacter. The sequence goes on along the minus strand of NZ_CP159813.1, from coordinate 975,582 downwards.
AACCAACCAAACCTGTTGAGCCTGTTATGATAATAGCACTCATTTAAAACCTCCTAAAAAATTAGGTAAAATTTTTTTTAAATGCCATAAATATAAAGAATGAATAATACTTGAATTATTAAATCCATTCATTATTTCATAAGTCTTATATCTCCTATTATTTGATATAAATTTAGCAACCTCAGAAATATTAGATCTCGAACAGATTAAATGTGGAACTCTTGATAAAATCAGAGCTTCTATTAAAGACTCCCTTCCAAGGTTGTATCTATGATTTGACCTTGCATAATAAGAGAACTCTTTTCTATTATTTGATCTAAAACTGTTAAAATAGCATAATTTTGAATCATATCTATTTTTAAATAATTCAAGATATTTTTTTTCTTCTGTTACTAAAAAAATTTTATCAAATTTTTTACTCAAAAGTAGTCTATCTGTCATTCTTAGAATTTGTTTCTCTGTGGGTGGAAAAGGGTGATTTGGCAAAACTTTATGGTCTGATCCTCTCCAGTGAACAGCAAGAATCTTTTTTTTTAAAAAATTTTTTTTAATAAATTTATTTGCTTCAATTATAAACTCTTTCTTAATATTCACATATTTTTTATATACTTTTATTAAATCTTTCTCATTTTCTTTGTAAGAAACAGACTGTTTGTGGAATAATTTATCAGATGAAAATATTACCTTTTTACTTTTATAAACTTCAGCCAATGTATATGGTGAAACTTGATCAAAATAGTACAACCAAGAATTATTAGTTCCATTAATTTTTTTTTCTTCACTATATAAATTAGTAAAATTTTCCATATCTACAATTGGAACAGCACCTAATTTATTAGCATGAATTAAGTGGTTTAGAACAAATAATAAGTTGGAGAATAGGCCACCACCATGAAATCTTTTTATAACATAGAAAAGTTTATTTTTGTTTTTTTCACCAAATGAGCATACTTTATATTCGGGTGCTTTTTTAACCCTTTCAAATAATATGTTTTTTTTTTGAAAAAAAGGTCTTTTTCTTGATCTCAAAAAAATTTTTATAAGTTGTTTTTTAAAAGAATTCATTTAATTATTATTTATAAAGTTAATATTTTAGTGATATAAAATCTATAGTGTATAATCCAAAAAATTTAAATTTCTATAGAAATGATACCTATTCTCAAAACGGTGAGGATGGAATTATAGAGGAAGTGTTAAAAAGACTTAATATTGATAATAATTTGGAAGTAGTTGAGTTTGGAGCTTGTGATGGCATATATTTATCTAACACATTCAACCTAATAAAAAAAAATAAAGTTAGCCTTGCTATATACATTGAAAGTGATTTAGATTTTTTTTCAAAATTAGAAAAAAATGCAAAGATCTATCCCTGTATAGTTCCTCTTAACAATCATATTGAATTTGGTTCAAATACTAAAAATAATCTAGATACGATATTAGCAAAAACTAAAGTTAAAAAAGACTTTGACATTTTATCTATTGATATAGACAGTTATGACTTAGATGTATTTTTATCAATAAAAAATTACAAACCAAAAGTTTTGATAATTGAAGCAAATAGGATGCTAAAAGGTATTTTTCACAAACATAATGAGAATATTCCAGGGAATAGTTTTAGTCGAATTATTCATGATGTTAAAAAAAAAAATTACATACCTATAGTTTTTACTGGAAATATTTTTTTTATTAACTCAGATTTTATTAAAGATATGAAAATTTTTGAAAAATTTATTAAAGAGCCTGGTTTGTTATATGATTACCATGATTTTTTTTATAAATATAAAGAAATGAATATCTATACTAAATTTTTATTTGCTCATTTTCCGATAAATTTTTTGAAATTTGCTTACAAAATTAAAAAACTATTTTCTTATAAATAAAATGTCCATATGATCTTGGTCAGGTTCTTTTGTGGAGGTAAAACCTTCTTTATTTAGCAATTTTTTTACCTCGAGCCATGTAGAACCGTTTTTATAAATTTCACCTGTACTAATTTCCACATTAATTGATTGACAATTTTTAAGAGAATTTGAACTTCCTTTAAAAAAAGATAGTTCACTACCCTGCACATCTATAATCCAATGGTTATAATCTTTTATTTCAATCTTGTTTGATTTAACGAATTCATCAAGTGTATTAGATTTTAATTTTATCTTACCATTCATTTTTAATGTTCTTGACCAAGTTTTATTTGGCCCTACTATTAACTGGCCAAATTGAAAAATTGATGAAGAAGCACCATCATTATTTGATAAAAAAAAATCATAATATTTATCCTTAGTATCAAGCAATAATTCACAAAATGCCTCTTGAAATTTATATTTAAAAAGATTTTCTTTAAGCGCTTTAAAAATTTTTGGGTTTGCCTCAATCCATATAACTTTTTTTCCAAACCATTCATATACAGGTGCTTCACTTCCTCTATGAGCCCCAACATGCAAAATTCCTTTAGAATTTCTAATTTTTGTAAGCATTACTTCTTCTGGTGCTTTTAGATTATAATCTCTTGGTTGAACTATTTTTTCTAGTTTCCAATTATTATTCTTTAAAATTTTTTTTATGAGGTTCTTAAGTATTTTTTTCATTTATATTTGGTTATATTTTGATAAATAATATACCATTCAATTAAATCATAACTGAAAAAATTTTCCTTGTTACTCATATAAAAGCATTGTATTGATGTATTTTTAGGGCCTGTAGCTCAGTTGGTTAGAGCAGTACACTCATAATGTATTGGTCCCAGGTTCGAGTCCTGGTGGGCCCACCAAAAATTACCTAATAACAAAGTCAGATAAATTTTTGAAAAGAGCTTCAATATTTCCATCATTAGAATTTATTATTGATGCAAATTCTTCTTTTTGAGTCCTAGCCAAACTTAATCCCTCAATTATTAAATCTCTTATTAGTAAATTGTCTGGGTTTTTTGTATAAACTCTCCATTGAATTTTTACTTCAGGCCTACTCTCTGTTGCAACTAGAGTACTAGTAACTATTGTATAGTTCTCATTAATTATTTTCTTTGAATTTACTTCTATTTCTGGGTTGGAATATTCAGCAAGTCTACTCGAAAAACTTTTTAAAAAATATTCTGAAAATATTTCTTTATATTTTTCAATTTGTTCTTCATTTAGTTTCTTTCTGTAAGCTCCAAGAGAATAAAAACCTATAGCATCGATATCAACTGTATCTCTGGCTATTTCTTTTAATTTTTTTATTCTTTCCTCTTTACTAAGAGTTCCACCAAGAGTTTTTGCAGCTCTATTGACAGTAGATTGAACAAAAATATCTGCTTCAATTGAGTAAGTTTTAGTGATACTGGAAATAAAAATTATCAAAAAAGTAATTAAGGTAAAAATTTTTTTCATAAAATTTTTTGGTAGGATTGAATTATTTAGTATCTATTTCTTCCCAATCACCATCGTTCATAGTTTCTGTAGTTAAATTGGAGTTAGCAATTTTTTGTTGTCTATCCTGTAAATATAAACTCCTAACAGATGCATAAAAATCAACTGAATTTTTTTCTAAATTTTCAAAGGAGTCAATATTTTTTGCTCTAAAATCTATTCCTGTTAAAACTTTAGTAATTACATAATGATCATCATCTAAAAAATGATTATTACCATTAACAGAAGCATTATACCAAGGATCTCCCCCAACTATATTTACGAACGAACCAAGAGTATCTCTAACAGTAGATGGTCCCAAAATAGGTAAGACGACATAGCAGCCCGCACCAGCACCCCATGTTCCAAAAGTTTGTCCATAATCCTCTTTTTCATATTCTGGAAAATTCATTTTTTCAGCAACATCAAATATTCCCAGGATTCCTATAGTAGTATTAATTATAAACCTACCAGTATTAATTCCAGCTTTTTTCAGTTCTCCCTGCAAGACATTATTAGGTACTGTAACAAGAGACGATAGGTTTTCAAGCGCGTTACTTGTTCCAGTTCTAATTGGTGATGGCAAAACTCTATAAGCTTTTGCAACTGGCTCGAAAATCACATTGTCTAAACTTTTGTTTAAAGAAAAAGTTGCTCTATTTAATTTTTCAAAACAATCTTTAACAGGTTTGGCATTTTTAGAAATATTGTTTTCCCCATCAGTTCCTGCGTTAACATTTATTGAAAGAAGAGCTGTAATTATAGAGGTTATTATAATTTTTTTCATTACAAATTAATTATATAGTGCATATAATAGTAAAGTAAATCTAAGTTTTGTTTAAAATATGTTTAAAAAATGCCTTTAAATACAACAGTAAACTATTCACCAAACTTTAATTCAAAGAAGAGATTCGCAAAAAAAGTTAAATTTATCATTTTTCATTATACAGGAATGAAAAGTGAATCTAGTGCCATAAATAAACTTACTGACATACAATCTGAGGTTGGATGTCATTATTTAATAAAAAATAATGGAAAAATTATAAAAATGGTACCAGATTTATACATAACCTGGCATGCAGGTAAATCTTCATGGAAAAAATTTACAAATTTAAACAAAGATTCTATTGGAATTGAAATTACCAATCCTGGCCATCAATTTGGATATAAAAAATTTTCACAAAAACAAATTTCTTCTCTTTTAAAGCTAAGTAAATTTTTAATAAAAAAATATAAAATTAGCCCTAAAAATATTTTAGGACATTCAGATATAGCACCACTAAGAAAAAAAGATCCAGGAGAAAAATTTCCGTGGGAATATTTATCAAAAAATAAAATAGGAATATGGCACATATTAAAAGATCAGGAATTGACAAAAAATAGAAAAATAAAAGCAAGCAAAAGAGAAGAAAGTTTTTTTTTTAATAATATACATAAAATTGGATACTCAAAAAAATTTTCAAAAGATGTGGATAAAGCCAAATATTCAAGAGAATTAGTAAAAACTTTTCAAAGAAGATTCAGACAGAAGTTGATTGATGGTAAAATCGATAAAGAATGCTTACTTATTAGTAAAAATCTTGTTAAAAGATATAATTAAATTTTTCTTGAATTCTTATAGTTTAGTAATAAATTATACCCGCTAGATGAACGACTTATTGCTTTAAATTATTTTAAAGAGGAAAGTCCGGGCTCCGCAAAGACGCAGTGCCAGATAATACCTGGCGGGGGAAACCCTAGGGATAGTGCCACAGAAAATATACCGCCATAACATGGCAAGGGTGAAAAGGTGTGGTAAGAGCACACCGGTTCTATTGGTAACAATGAACGCTGGAAAACCCCACTGGGAGCAAGACTAAGTAGAGATGACATTGTTGTAAAACTAAAAGCCGTCTTTGGCTAGTCATCAGGGTTAGTCGCTTGAGCTTAAGAGTGATCTTAAGCCTAGAGAAATGATAAGTTTTAATGACAGAACCCGGCTTATAGTTTGTCTAGCAAACTTATCCATAATGAGCTTTTTAAATGTTATGGATGTTCACTTTATGATTCATAATTGATTCGACTTTGTTCTTCTTATTGTGTTCCAGATGTTACTAAAATAAAACTTAAAGATTTACCTAAAAATTTATAAAGATACATAAAAGATATCCACAAATGTTAATAAATTCACCTAAAATGAACATATTGACTAAAGTTTAAAATACCCATATTGTCCCATATATTCCCAAATATGGAATTTATGAAATATAAAAAAAATGTTTTTATCTACTTACGAGAACAAAATAGACAAAAAGGGAAGGGTATCAGTGCCTGCCAGTTTTAGATCTCATCTTTCAAACTTAGGATACAATGGTGTCATTTGTTATCCATCATTTAACAATCAGTCCATCGAAGCATGTTCACAAGATAGGATTGAAAAACTTTCATCAAGTATAGACTCTCTAAGTCCATTTGAGGAAAAAAGAGACTATTTTGCAACATCCATATTGTCTGAAAGTATAAATTTACATTTTGATAGTGAAGGAAGAATTTCACTTTCTATAAAATTATTAAAACATGCAAAAATTAAAAATAGCATGTTATTTGTTGGCCAAGGTCAAACATTCCAAATATGGGAACCTACAGCATTTGAAAAATTTAAGGTTAACGCTAAAAAAAAAGCAAATCTAAATCGCGCGAGTCTTAAATGGGAAAAACATTTTAATAACTATGAGGGGAAATAAAAATGACTATTAACTTTAAAGCACCAGAAATAAAAGAATTACAACCAAGATTACTAGTAGTAGGAGTTGGTGGAGCAGGCGGAAATGCACTTAATGAAATGATTGATAGTGGATTACAAGGGGTAGAATTTATTGCAGTAAATACTGATGCCCAAGATTTAAAATCAAGTAAAGCTAAAGCAAGGATTCAAATTGGTCTAAATTTAACAAAAGGTTTAGGTGCTGGAGCCAAACATGATATTGGTCAAGCAGCGGCAGACGAGTCTTTAAATGAAATCATAAATACATTACAAGGTGCAAACATGGTATTCATCACTGCTGGCATGGGTGGTGGAACTGGAACAGGTGCTGCACATGTAATTGCAAGAGCCGCAAAAGAATTAAATATCTTAACGGTTGGTGTTGTTACACTTCCTTTTTTATATGAAGGACCTTCAAGAATGAGAAGAGCCCAACAAGGTCTTGAAGAATTAAGAAAACATGTAGACACAATTATTGTTATTCCTAATCAAAATCTATTTAAGATTGCAAATGAACAAACGACATTTGAGGAGTCATTTAACCTTTCAAACAATGTTTTAATGCAAGGTGTTCAAAGTGTAACCGATCTAATGGTTAGACCGGGTATAGTTAATTTAGATTTTGCAGATGTTGAAACTGTAATGGCCTCAATGGGTAAAGCAATGATGGGAACTGGTGAGGCTGAAGGAGAAGGTAGAGCAGCAAAAGCAACAGATATGGCAATTAGTAATCCATTGATTGATGACTACACTTTAAAAGGTGCAAAAGGTTTGTTAGTAAATATTACTGGCGGTAAAGACCTCAAGCTTTTTGAAGTTGATGAAGTTGTTAATAAAATTAGAGCTGAAGTAGATCCAGAAGCTGAAGTAATTATTGGAGCTATTACGTCAGCAGAGCTTGATGGAAAAATTAGAGTATCAATTGTTGCAACAGCATTGGATGGTCAGCAACCAGAAAGTAAATCTGTAATTAATATGGTTCACAGAATACAAAATAGAAATCCTGGGTATTCAGACTTTAACAGCGCAGGTTCAGCTCAATCATTTAATTTTTCACCAACAACGACTAGTCCTATTTCTCATGGTGCAAATGCATTAAAATTAGAAAATGAAATAATTGCAGAACCAGCTACTAACAGCTCATCATCAGAAATGATGAATGAACATACTGTTACTAATAGTCAAGAAGTTGAAAGTATTGTTGAAGATAATATACAAAATGATTATGAACAATCTTTTTCTGAAGAAGTACTAAACGCCCATGACGCTAATGAAAATGGGGAAAGCAATTTAATAGAGACAGAATATCCGTCAAATGGACTTGAAAACTTTAGCGTAGAAGGTGAAAGTGCTCCAGATTTATTTAGTTCTGAGAATGAGTCTTCTGAAACAGAAAGCTTACAGTCTTCAAAAATTTCTGAAAATGATTTAAAAGAGGATGATCTGGAAATTCCTGCATTTTTAAGAAGACAAAAAAATTAATGGTCTTCAAAAAAATAAATGAAAGCCACCATAATGCCAGATGTGAGAAGTCACTATCCGGTATTGCTAACTGAAATAATTAGCATTATTACCCCTCAATATGGTGGCACATTTATTGACTGTACATTTGGTGAAGGTGGATACACAAAAAAAATACTTAATTTTAAAAATACAAAAGTTATTGCTTTAGATAGAGATTTAGAAAGTTTAAAAAAAGCTGAAGAAATTAAAAATAAATTTGAGGATAGATTTTTATTTAAAAATATTAAATTCAGTCAATTAAATAATTTAAAACTTAAAAATGAAGATATAAAAGGTATTATTTTTGATTTAGGTTATTCTTATGCTCAAATAAAAGATCCAAAAAAAGGTCTTTCCTTTGAAACAATTGGAGAGCTCAACATGAAAATGGGCATTAATGATTTTTCTGCAAAAGAAGCAATTAATAAATTAGAAGAAAAAGAACTTTCTCAAATATTTAAATATTTTGGAGATGAAAAAGATAGTAGTAGGATAGCACATAACATCGTAGAGGATAGAGCAACTAGGGAAATAACAACTGAGGAATTGGTAAGAATTATAGAGTCTTCAAAAAGAAAAAAACATTTAAAAATACATAGCGCAACAAAAGTTTTTCAAGCATTAAGGATATTTGTTAATAAAGAAATTAGTGAATTAATTTATGGTTTAATTAATGCGGCAAAAGTTGTTAAAAAAGATGGTATTATAGCAGTTGTTACATTTCATTCACTTGAGGACAAGATAGTGAAATATTTTTTTAAAAGTCTATCAGAAAATAAAAGTGTCTCACGGTATATGCCAAAGGGCGAAGAAAAGATTAATTTATTTAAATCTAGAAATAAAAAAGCAATCTCTCCATCAGAAAATGAAATTAAAGAAAACCCTCCCTCAAGATCTGCAAAATTAAGATACGTAGTAAAAAAAGAAGATTTTTATGATTTTGAAACTGATATTTTACAAAAATTTGATCATTTAATTAAAATTGAAAACTTTTCTAATAAATTATGAAGAAAGCAATATTCGCAACTGTTGTCATATTAATTCTAGCCACATCATTAGTAAAGAACTCTACGAAAGAAATTGAAGATAAAATTTTCATGGTAAATGAAAATATTAGACCATTAAAATCAGAATTTGGTGATATGCTTTTAGAATATAACTACTTAAGTTCACCAGAAAAGTTAACTCAATATCAAACCCAATATTTTGAAAAAAATTTAATAAAAATTGATGTCACTAAGATAAAAAAGATAGCTGATAACAACACCCAAATAATAGTAAGTGATTTTATAGAGAAGACTGGCAATGAGTGATAAAAATAATGTTACATTAGAAGAGTATGAAAATGAATTTTCATATAAAAAAAGTAAAACAAATTTAAATATAGAATTTAATAGAATAGCTTTTATTTTTTTCGTATTTTTAATAATTTCATTAATTTATTCAATACAACTTATTCACTTAGGATCATTAAAGATAAAAAATGAGACCAAGCCCTTAATAGTAAAAAAAAACTATAGAGCAGATATTGTAGACAGAAATGGTATTTATTTAGTTAAAACGGTTAGTTCTATAGACATTGGAATCAATCCTGCGGAAGTGATTGATAAAAAAAAACTTCTAATTAATTTACAACTAATATTTCCAAATAAAAATTTCATAGAAATATCAAATAAACTTAAAAAAAATAAGTATTTTTATTTAGAAAAAAAGATATCTGCAGATAATTATGAAAAAATAATGTCTCTTGGTGATAAGTCGATCAAGTCTGAAGAAAAATTAACCAGAGTATATCCTCAAAAAAATCTTTTCAGTCACATTATAGGACAAATAGATGATGACAATAAAGGCATATCAGGATTAGAAAAATCTTTTAATGAAAAATTAAAAGAAATAAAAGAACCTCTTCAGTTAACTGTAGATACAGACATACAATATCTAATTAGAGAAGAGTTAATAAGATTTCAATCAATATTTAGAAGCAAAGGAAGCACTGTAATTTTAATGAATATTAATAATGGTGAAATTCTATCAATGGTCTCATATCCCGACTTTGATCTTAATAAAAGAGAAACGGTAAGTGATGTAAATTTTATAAATAGAGCAACTAAAGGCGTGTATGAATTAGGATCTGTGTTTAAAACTTTTACTATAGCAGCAGGATTAGAAGAAGGTTTAATTGAGGTACATACAGAATTTTTAAATTTAGAAAAAAAATTAAAATGTGGAAAAAATATAATTTCAGAATACGATAACAAAATTCCTTCAGATCTTACTGTTGAGCAAATTTTAATTAGATCAGGCAATATAGGCTCTGTGAGAATTGGACAAAAACTTAGAATAGATAGATTAAAGTTTTTTTTAGATAAAATAGGTGTTTTAAATAAAATAGATTTCGATATTGAAGAGGTTGGTGAACCAATACCTTTTAGATGGGGAAAATGTAAACTAGCAACTGTCTCATTTGGACATGGTATAACTACAACACCACTTCAATTAGCAAAAGGATATGCAATTGTCGGAAATGGAGGTTTTGAAATTAAACCAAGTTTAATTAAAAAAAATTCAGAAAATCATAAACAAAAAAGGGTTATTAAAGACGGTGTTTCAAGTCAAATAAATAAGATATTGAGAAAAATTGTAACAACAAAAAATGGTACAGCAGACTTTGCAAATATAGAAGGATATGAAGTTGGTGGTAAAACCGGAACAGCTGAAAAAGCTGTAGTTGGAGGTTATACAAGAAAAGCAAAAGTTAATACATTTGCCTCTATATTTCCTGTATCAAATCCTAAATATGTAATGGTAGTGTTATTGGATGAACCAAAAACATCAGAAAATTATATCTATAATTATAAGAACAAGAGCGGGTCTTACAAAGGGACTCCATTTAACACAGCAGGATGGACTTCAGTTGAGGTTGCTGGAAAAATCATAGAAAAAATTGGGCCTATTTTAGCCACAAAATATATAGAAAATTAGTTCATTCATGATCATTGGAGATTTTATTAAAGGATTAAAATTAAAGAAAAAAAATCATTTTTTTTCAGGCTTAAGCTGTAATAGTGCGCAATGTAAAAAAGATAATATTTTTTTTGCAATAAAAGGAAACAAAATAAATGGAAACGTATTTATAAACGAGGCCATCCAAAAAGGTGCAAAAACTATTATTTCTAATTTAAAATTTGAAGGTATTAAGAAAGATATATTATTTATAAAATCTTCCAATGTAAGAAAATCTTTATCAGAATTTGCTTATGCAATTTATAAAGATAAACCAAAAAATATAATTGCAGTAACTGGTACAAATGGGAAATCATCAGTTGCAGATTTTTATTTTCAAATTTTAAAATTGAATAAAAGAAGAGTAGCATCAATTGGGACCTTGGGTATTAAAACACAAAATTATGTAATAAAAGTTTCAAATACAACTATAGATCCAATTACATTAAGTTTAACACTTAACAAACTTAAAAAAGAAAAAATTAATGACGTTATATTAGAGGCATCCAGTCACGGACTTAAGCAAAATAGATTAGACGGCCTAGAGTTTAAAATAGGCATATTTACCAATCTATCTCATGACCACTTAGATTATCATAAAACTTTTAGTGATTATTTGAAATCAAAATTATATCTTTTTAAAAAGTTACTTAAAAAAAAAGGAAATATAATTACCGATAAAGCAATTCCTCAATACAGAATAATTAAAACAATAGCTTTAAAGAATAAATTTAATATTGAGATAATATCAAATAATTATGGTAATCTAGAAATTATCTCTCACGAATACTATAATGAAAAACAAATAGTTAAAATAAGATACAATAAAAATATTTATATATTTCAGACAAAGTTGATAGGTAAGATTCAAATTAAAAATATTTTAATGGCCATGATAGCAGCAAATAAAAGTAATTTAAGTTTTAAAAAAATAATTGATATCATTAAATATCTTAAACCAGTAAGTGGAAGATTAGAACAAATTGGAAGTATTAAAAATAATTCAAAAGTTATATTAGATTATGCACATACACCAGATGCATTAGAGGCATCTTTAAAGAGTTTAAAAGAACAATTTAAAAATAGAAAAATTTCAATTGTTTTTGGTTGTGGTGGGGACAGAGACAAGGCAAAAAGACCGATAATGGGTAAAATTGCCAATCAATATTGTAATAAAGTTTATCTAACAGATGATAATCCAAGATATGAAAATCCAAAAACTATAAGAAATTCTATTAAAAAAAATATTAGTAAATCAAAAATTTGCGAGATTTCAAATAGAGGCAATGCTATCAATAAAGCAATATCAGAACTAAAAACTGGCGATATTTTGATTGTTGCTGGTAAAGGACATGAAAAAATACAAGAATATAAAAAAATAAAAAAAATATTTTCTGATCAACAACAGATATTAAAAAATATTAGAATTAAAAATAAAATACTTTCAAGTAGCCTTAAACTAAATATTTTAAAAGAATTAAGTAATTCAAAGAATATTTCTTCGAAATTAAAAATTAAAAATGCATCAATCAATTCTAAAGAAGTTAAAAAAGACAATATTTTTTTTGCAATTAAGGGTAAAAAAAAAGATGGTAATTTATTTATTAAAGAAGCATTCGCTAAGGGGGCATCACTTGCAATAGTTAATGGCCAAAAGAAATCTAGGAAAAAAATAGTAGTAAAAAATACTTTAAAATTTTTGACTGAAGCGTCTACTATTTTAAGAGACAATCTACCAAGTAAAATTATCTCAATAACAGGAAGCTGTGGTAAAACTTCACTTAAAGAATTAATTGGAAGATCATTAAATAAAATTAGCCAGACAACATATTCTCCAAAATCATTTAATAATAAATTTGGTGTTCCATTAAGTTTATTTAATCTAAAAAAAGATGATGAATTTGGTATTTTTGAGATTGGAATGGATAAGAAAGGAGAGATTGATTATTTATCGAAAATTCTAAAACCTGATGTTGGCGTAATTACAAATATTTCTTATGCTCACATTAAAAATTTTAAAAGTATCAAACAAATAGCTTTAGCAAAATCAGAGATTATTAAAAACATAAAAGAAAAAGGATACCTTGTTTTAAACAAAGATGACAAATTTTTTAATTTTCATAAAAATATAGGATTAAAAAAAAAATTAAAGATTCTATCTTTTAGTTTCAAGAATAAAAGTTCAACTGTAAATTTAGAGTCAATTACAAAAAAGAAATCTAAATATAAAATCTCTGTAAATATTAATAAAAAAAAAAAATACTTTTATGTTAATTCTTTTTTTGAAAATGATTTAAAAAATTTATTAGCCACAATTGCAATTATATCAATTTATAAAGATATACATAAATTAGATAAGAATATATTTTACGATCATAAAGCTACTAATGGTCGGGGTGACATAGTAAAGTTGAAATTATTTAAAAAATCTTTTTATCTTGTTGATGAAAGCTATAATTCAAATCCATTATCTCTACAATCAGCATTAAAAAATTTTGATATGATTAAAACTGATAATTTAAAAAAACATTTAGTACTTGGTGACATGTTGGAACTTGGACGTTATTCAAAAAAATTGCATATAGAAATTGGAAAATGTATTAATAAAACATCACTGAAAAATGTTAATGTTATTGGTAGTCAAGTTAAATCGACCTTCAATAGTCTTAACAAAAGTAAAAGAGGAATTATTATTAAAAAGAAATCTCAAATAATTGATTTGATTAAAAACAATTTAAATAATAATGATTATTTAATGATTAAAGGTTCCAATTCTACAGGACTTAACAGTCTGACCAATCAAATAAAAATGGGTAAAATAAATGCTTTATAGTCTTATTTCTTCATTAGTAGATCAATACACTTTTCTCAATGTTTTTAAATATCTTACCTTTCGGACAGGACTATCAATGTTTACTTCTATGATTGTAGTCTTATTAGTTGGTACACCATTTATTAAATTTTTTTCTACAAGACAAATTTTAGATCCAATAAGAGAAGATGGTCCAACCGAACATATTGTGAAAAAAATTGGAACACCTACAATGGGAGGTGTTTTAATATTATTAGGATTGTTTTCAGGAATACTTTTATGGGGGGACTTATCTAATTATCATATTTGGTTTTTACTTTATATAGTAACAAGTTTTGGTTTGCTTGGAGCATATGATGACTACAAAAAAATTAAATTTAAAAATTCTTCTGGCATTTCATTTCGATTTAAAATTATTTCACAAATTTTAATTGCAGCAGTTGGTATACTTGGATTATTGCAATTATCACAGAACGCTGAATTGACAAATTTATATTTTCCATTCTTTAAAAACTTAATTATAAATTTAGGTTGGTTCTTTATACCATTTTCGATATTCATTATTATAGGCTCTTCAAATGCTGTAAACTTAACAGATGGGCTTGATGGATTAGCAACTGTACCAGTTATATTAGTAGCAGGTTGTTTTGCATTTATTAGTTATGTGACAGGAAATATAGTTTTTTCAGAATATCTGAACATTCCTTATCTCGAGGGAATGGGAGAAGTTTCTGTTTTTTGTGGATCAATTATTGGAGCATGCTTAGGTTTTTTATGGTTTAATGCACCACCTGCTAAAATATTTATGGGCGACACAGGATCTCTAGCACTTGGTGGATCACTAGGTGCTGTTGGAATAATTACTAAGCATGAAATAGTTTTAGCAATAACAGGTGGGCTATTTGTTTTAGAAGCTGTTTCAGTTATTGTACAAGTAATATCTTATAAGTTGACAGGAAAAAGGGTTTTTAAAATGGCTCCGATTCATCATCATTTTGAAAAAAAAGGTTGGCCCGAGTCTACTGTTGTGATTAGATTTTGGATCATCTCAATAATCCTTGCAATGATTGGACTGGCGACATTAAAGCTTAGATAATGCTGAATAATCAGAATATTTTTCATAAAAAAAAAATTTTAATTTATGGTTTAGGCATTAGTGGTTTATCAGTTTTTAAATTTTTAAAAAAAAATAATCAGCTTGTGACATATGATGATAAAAAAAAAAGTGATATAAAAAAAATAACAAAAATTAAATTTGATTATATAATAATTAGTCCTGGAATAGATGTCTATAAATGCAACTTAAGTAAGTTTTTACAAGTTAATTCTAAAAAAATTTATACAGATTTAGATATTTTTTATAACCAATATAAGCAAAATAAAAAGATAACAATTACAGGAACCAATGGTAAATCAACTACAGCTAAACTTTTATATGAGATATTAAAAGACCAAAAAGTAGATGCTCGTCTCATTGGTAATATAGGAAACCCAGTTCTTTTGGAGAAAAAAGTGACAAAACAAACTGTTTTTGTCATTGAAGCATCGTCTTATCAGTTAGAATATAGCAAGTTATTTAAGTCAAATATATCTTTAATTTTAAATATATCTCCTGATCATCTTGAAAGACACAAAACAATTAATAGGTATGTAAGTGCAAAATTTAAGTTAGTACAAAATCAATCTAAAAAAAATTTTGCTCTTTTAAATACTAAAAATTTTTATATTAAAAAACAATTAGAATTAAAAAATTTTTTACCTAAGATAATAAAAATTGAAAAAAGTTTAGATGACAATTTCTTAAAAAAAATAAATAATAGATATTTTAATACAATTGGAAACAGAGAAAATTTAAGTTTTATTTTAGAAGTTGCTAAAATACTAAAGCTTAAAAAAAAATTTTTAATCAAAACATTAAATAGATTTAAAGGATTGAAATATAGACAAGAAGTAATTTTTCACTCAAAAAAATTAACTATAATTAATGATTCAAAGGCAACAACGTTTTCTTCCTCTGCAAGTTTACTAAAATCATTATCTAATGTTTACTGGATAGTTGGTGGCCAAGCCAAAAAAGGAGATAAATTATTACTAACAAAAAAAAATTGTAAAAACATTAAAGCATATATTTTTGGAAACAATAAAAGTTTTTTTATAAGTAAAATAAAAAAAATAATGAGATATGAGTCTTTTTTAGATTTAAAAAGTTTAATCAAAAAATTATCTTCAGAGATTAAAATAGATAAAAAAATAATTCATAAAACTATTTTATTTAGTCCATCAGCAGCATCATTTGATAATTTTAAAAATTTTGAAAAACGTGGTGAATATTTTAACAAACTTATTAAAAAATATATAAATGTTTAACCTCAATTCAGTATATAAATTTTATTATGAATGGTGGAAAAATATAGACAAAACTCTATTTGTATTAATAATGTTTTTATTTAGTTTGGGATTATTTTTTTCTTTAGTATCAACGTCTTTAATTGCATCCGACAAATTAGATACTAATAATTATTTTTTTTTCTTCAAACATTTTTCATATATTTTAGTTGGAATAGTTGTCTTAATTTTTTTTTCATCATTAAGTAAAGAGAATCTTTTTAAAATTTCATTTTATCTTTTTTTTATATCTTTATTTTTTTTGTTTTTAGTCCCAGTTTTGGGCACAGAGGTAAAGGGATCTAAAAGATGGCTTAATCTTTTTTTTTTACCAAGGTTTCAGCCAATAGAATTAGTTAAACCATTTATAATTATTTTTATAGCTACAATTTTATGTAGTGAAAAAAATTTTAATATTTACTTTAAATATCTACTGACTTTTATTGTTATAATACCAGCTTGTCTTTTATTAATGATGCAACCCGATATAGGTCAAACACTTCTCATTTTTTTGATTTGGGCAACATTGGTTTTTATTTCTGGGATAAGTTTACCGGTAATTTTAACTTTTTTTAGTTTTTCTTTATTATCATTAATTTACATAGTTTTTTTTATTCAAAAATTTGCTTATATAAAAAATAGGATTTTATCATTTTTTAATCCAAGTGATGGAACGCATAATTTTCAATCTGATAAAGCAATAGATGCAATTAGTAGTGGTGGATATTTTGGAAAAGGAATTGGAGAAGGTACTTTAAAAAATAGAGTACCAGAAGCACACACAGATTATATTATTTCAGTAATATCTGAAGAATTTGGTGTTGTAACAATTGTCTTGTTATTAATTTTATTCTTATTTTTTATTTATAATGTATTCAAGAAAATATACTTGGAAAAAAATGAAAAAGTTAAGTTAGTTTTAACAGGAACAATGTGTTTAATAATATTTCAAGCTTTGATCCATATAGGAGTTAATATTAGATTATTTCCTACAACGGGTATGACCTTACCCTTTTTGAGTTATGGGGGCTCTTCAATTGTAGGTATATCAATATTATCTGGAATAATATTAAATTTAACTAAAAGAACAATTGATTAAATGATAAAAAAAATTTTGATTAGCACAGGTGGATCGGGAGGACATGTAGTACCTGCCACAATATTATATGAGCATTTGAAAAATCAATTTCATGTTTCTGTTTCAACAGACATTAGAGGTATTAATTTTTTAGATAAAGATAAATATAACTTTGAAATTTTTAACGTGCCACCAATATCAAAAAATTTTCTTTTATTACCATTGCAATTTTTTTCAATAATTTACTTGATTATAAAATCAATATTTTTTCTGAGAAAAAGAAAAATAAATATATTGATTTCAACAGGTGGTTATATGTCCTTACCTTTATGCATAGCATCAAAAATTTTAAATATTAAACTTTTTTTGTTTGAACCAAATATGGTTCTAGGAAGGTCAAACAAATTTTTTATCAAATTTTGTGAAAAAATTTTTTGTTATTCAGATCGAATAAAAAATTTCCCAAATAAATATTTAGATAAAATTAGTGTGATCCCAGCTTTATTGAGAAAAAAATTTTATGAAACTAAAAAATCTGAAAATATTAATGAATATCTCAATTTATTGGTAATAGGAGGAAGTCAAGGAGCAAAGATATTTGATAGATTAATTGAAAATTTAATAATTGAATTATCAAAAAGATATATTTTAAAAATTTATCAACAGACTAATTTAAATAACATTCAAATTTTAAAAGAATTTTATAGAGATAATAATATTAATCATGAATTATTCGATTTTAAAGAGGATATTTCAAACTTCATGTCCAAAGCCAACATGTGTCTTACGAGAGCAGGAGCCTCAACATTGGCGGAATTAGTTTTTTTAAATGTGCCTTCTTTGGTAATACCATTGCCTACATCAAAAGATAATCATCAATTTGAAAATGCTTTTTTTTATAACGAAATGGGTTGTAATTGGGTTTTAAATCAAAATGAAATCAATGATAAGACCATAATGAATAAAATAGTTAACATTATGGATAACAAAGATGAATATTTAGTTAAAAAAATGAATATGAAAAATTTTAGCTATCAAAATACCTGGAATAATATAAATCAGAAAATTATATCTGTTATCAATGAAAATAGAATTAGCAAAAACTGAAATTATACATTTTGTAGGAATAGGTGGAATTGGGATGTGTGGTCTTGCACTTATTATGAAAAGAATGGGTTTTAATGTTCAGGGAAGCGATATTATTGTTAATAAAAACATTGAAAGATTAAAAAAAGATAAAATTAAAGTTTATATTAAACACACTAAAAAAAACATATCAAGTGCCACTATTTTAGTTATCTCATCTGCTATAAAAAAAAATAATCCAGAGTTAAAGGAAGCTATAAAAAAACAACTTCCAATTTATAAACGTGGAGAAATGTTAGCAAATATAGTCTCTTTGACTAAAAATATTGTTGTGACCGGGTCTCATGGTAAAACTACTACAACATCTTTATTGGCTGCAATATTTGCAAAAACAAAGTTAGACCCAACAGTCATAAATGGTGGTGTTCTTAACGCAATTAAAAGTACAGCAAAACTTGGAAAAAGTGATTGGTGTATACTAGAAGCTGATGAGTCAGATGGTAGCTTTATTCATGTACCACCAACTTATTCAATTGTGACAAACATAGATCGCGAACACATGGATTATTACAACTCAATGAACGACCTTAAAAATTTATTTATAGAATTTGTTAATAAAGTTCCACCTTTTGGAAAATCATTTATTTGTATTGATGATAAGAATAATCGAGATTTATTAAAAAAAGTAAGAATAAAAAACTTTTATACGTATGGAGCGAACTCAAAATCACAATTTCGTATTAGAAATATTAAGCAATTCAAATTTTTTTCTGAGTACGGCCTGACAATAAATTTACCAGGGAAGAAAAATATAATTATTAATAAAATTAGAATACCTCTGCTCGGCATTCATAACATTTTGAATTCAACAGCTGCTGTTGCAGTAGCGCTAACTATTGGAATTTCTAAAAAAGTTATTAAAAGTGGATTGAAAGAATTTCAAGGAGTTCAAAGAAGGTTTAATAAAATTTTTACATATAGAGAAACTAACTTTTATGATGATTACGCGCATCATCCAACAGAAATTAAAGAAGTTTTGAA
Organism: Candidatus Pelagibacter sp. Uisw_134_02; assembly: GCF_047720265.1. GTDB lineage: Bacteria > Pseudomonadota > Alphaproteobacteria > Pelagibacterales > Pelagibacteraceae > Pelagibacter. The sequence goes on along the minus strand of NZ_CP159813.1, from coordinate 956,548 downwards.
AGGAGTTAGAGCTGCTTACAAGAAAGAAGAAGTTATATGTGTATTTCAACCGCACAGAATATCTAGATTAAAAGATCTCAAGAGAGAATTTTGTTCATCATTTAAAAAAGCAGATACAGTAATTTTGTGTCCAGTTTACGCAGCAGGAGAAAAAATGAAATTAGGTTTTAATTATAGTAATTTTGCTAAAGACATTATTAAAGATTCCAAAGTTAAATTATTTATGGTTAACGATCAATATGAATTAGCAAAGCTAACAAAAAATATTATCTATGGAAAAAAAATTGTTATTGGAATGGGTGCGGGCACTATTTCAACATGGATGAGGGAATTACCAAATTTATTATAATGTTATCACAAGAATTAAAAAAATTTTCAAATGAAGTTAATAGTAAAATTTATTCAGATTATGATTTAAAAAAGAGTAATTGGTTTAATATTGGTGGTAAAACTAAAATTTTTTTTAAACCTGACAACTTACCAGATTTGATATTATTTTTAAAAAGATTTGGAAATAAAGAAAAAATTCATATTTTAGGAGCAGGATCAAATACACTTATAAGTGATAAAACATTTGATGGTGCGGTTATTAAATTAGGAAAAAATTTTTCTAATATTTCAATATTACCAAATGGTGTAATAGTTGCAGGTAGTGCTTGCCTTGATAAAAAATTATCGGATTTTGCATTAGAGAATGAAATAGGTAATTTTGAATTTTTAGCCTGTATACCTGGAACTGTTGGTGGTGGGCTGAAGATGAACGCAGGATGTTTCAACAAGGAATTTAAAGACATCCTGATTTCAATACAAGCAATTGATAAAGAGGGAAAAGTTCTAACAATACCAGCAAATAAAGTCATTTTTGAATATAGAAAAAATGATTTGCCTAATGACTTAATTTTTTTAAGCGCTTCTTTTAAAGGTACAAAAAAAGATAAAGATAAGATTAAAAAAAAAGTTTTTGAATTAAAAAATAAAAAAGATAACACCCAACCAACAAAAATTAAAACAAGTGGTAGTACGTTTAAAAATCCAATTAATCAATCTGATAAGAAGGTTTGGCAATTAATTAAAGAATCAGTAGCACTTGACATAAGTTTTGGAGATGCTTGTATTTCAGATAAGCATTGTAATTTTTTTGTAAACAAAAATAATGCTAGCTTTGAAGATATGAGTAAATTGATAAAATTTGTGCAAGATGAAGTACAAAAAAAAACAGGGATTATTTTAGAAAAAGAAATTAAAATATTGGAATAGTTATGAAAAAAAGAATCTTAGTACTTTGTGGAGGAATATCCAAAGAACGCATGATAAGTTTGGATACAGGAAAGCAAGTAGCCAGGGAATTAAAAAAAAATAAATATAAAGTTTTAACTTGTGAACCAGATCATACTTTATTGAAAAATATAAAACAATTTAAACCAGATGTAATTTTTAATGCTTTGCACGGGCAGTTTGGAGAGGATGGATATATTCAAACAATTTTGGAAACTCAAAAAATTCCATATACTCACTCAGGCGTAATTGCTTCATCTATAGCAATGGATAAAGAAATTTCAAAAAAAATTTTTATTAAAAATAAAATATTAACTCCCAAATATATTAAATTTGATTACAAAAAAAAAAAACAGATATTATTAAGATTATTGAAAAAAAATTAAAATTTCCAGTTGTTATAAAACCAATCAATGAAGGATCAAGTGTTCACGTATACATCTGTACTAAAAAAAATATTATTAAAAATTTAAAAATGTTAAAAGCATATAATCAAATTTTAATAGAAGAGTTTATTGGAGGTAGGGAAATACAAGTAGCTATAATGGGTAACAAAACATTAGATGCAATTGAATTAGCACCTAAGAGAAAATTTTATGACTATGAAGCAAAATATAATCCCAATGCAAAAACAAAACATATTATACCTGTAAATCTTAGTAAAAAAGATTTACTTAAAGTTAAAACTATTACCTGCAAAACACATCAAATCATTGGTTGTAAAGGAGTTACAAGGTCAGATTTTAAGTTTTATAACGGTAGATTTTATTTACTCGAGATTAACACTCAACCAGGGATGACAAAACTTTCACTCGTACCTGAAATAGCTAATCATATAGGTATAAGTTTTATAAAACTAATTGAATGGATTTTAAAAGATGCATCAATTAATCGATAAAAAAAATAAAGTAATAATATATCTATTGCTCTTTTTTATATTAAGCACAATAAATGGCAAATTTGTAGAAAGTCAAAACAATAATACTCATGCAATTAATCAAATTAAAATTGAAGGACTTTCAAATGAAAATAATTCTAAAATTTATCGTGAATTAAACAGTTTATTAAACAAAAATATATTATTAATTAGTAAAGAAGAATTCCAAAGTGTTATGAGCAAATACAATATTATAGAAGAGTATAATATTAAAAAAATTTATCCCTCAACAATTAATATAAATATTAAACCAACTAAATTTGTTGCTAGACTTTCTAATAATAATCTTCTTATTGGATCAAATGGCAAACTTATTGAGGATGAGGAATATAAAGAGATATTACCCTATGTATTTGGAGAATTTAATTCAAAAAATTTTTTAAGTTTCAAAAAAGATGTCACACAATCTAAATTTATTTTTTCAAAATTTAGAATGTTGTATTTTTTTCCGTCAAATCGATGGGATATTTTAACTAATAATGGTACTTTAATTAAGTTACCACATGATAATATTTCTAAATCACTTAATCTTGCTTATAAGATTATAAATAGTAATGATTTCAAAAATAAAAATCATATTGATCTAAGAGTAGATAATCATCTAGTTGTTAAATAATGAATAATAAAAATTTTCTAACCTTTTTTGATTGTGGTTTTTCCAAAATAAGAGCTGGTGCATTTAGTGCAAATATCAAAACGGAGGCTTTTTATGCTGAAAGTGATTTTTTTATAGATAGTTTAGATATAGAGCAAAAAATTCAAAAAATTATTACTAATCTTGAGAAAGATACAGGTGAATACATAGATAATATAAATTTGATGATAGATAGTCCAAAAATGTTTTCTGTTGGTATTTCATTATCTAAAAAACTTGACGGATCTAAACTAAAGAAAACCAACATTCAGTTTTTAATTCAAGAAGCCAAACAGCAAATTTTTAAAAACTATGTAGACTATAATATCACTCACATTATCATTAATAATTATAAAATTGACAATATTGATTATTCTTATTTTCCCGATGATATTAAATGTAATGTAATATCTTTAGATATACTCTTCATCTGCCTGCCAATTGACCTAGTGCTTTACTATAAAAAAATTTTTTCAAAATCTAATATCTTAGTTAATCAAATAATTTGCTCTAGTTATGCTAAATCAATTAGTTACAAAGATAATCTTAATTCAACTGGATATGTTTCATTTATAGACGTAGGATTTAACAAGACGTCAATAATCACTTACCTCAATGATAAAACTCTTTCTTTAGATGTTTTACCTATTGGAGGAAACAATATTACTAAAGATATCTCTCAAATTTTAAAAATAGATTTAAAAAATTCAGAACAATTAAAATATAACTTTGATCTAAATATTAAAAATTTAAATAGGGATGATATTTCATTAGACATTCTTCAAAAAATTACTTTTGCTAGAACTGAAGAAATACTTGAATTATGCACCAAATCTATTGAGTCTAGCATACATTCCGATGGTAGATTTAAGATGGTTTTGATGGGAGAAGGATCAAAAATACTTGATAATCGTTACAAAGATAAAATTTCGTTTATAAATGAGATAGATTATTTAGAAGAAACTTTAGAAGATATTTGTCAGTCTGGATTTAAATTTATTACTGGGCTAAATAAACAAGAGGTTGTAGTAGTTCCCAAAAAACAAATAAAACAAGGGTTTTTTGAAAAGCTTTTTCACTTTTTTAAGTGAATTAGTATTTTACTGTAATATTTCTTGTTTTTCCAAATTTATTTCATTTATTTATAAGACCTGAATGTCTGTTTTAAATCAAAAAACTATTAATAACGATATAAAGGTCAGTGGTGTTGGTCTTCATAGTGGCCTTTCAGTATCAATGACCATAAAACCAGCTGAACCAAATTCTGGCATAATTTTTAAAAGAATTGATATCAAAGAAAATAATATAATAATTCCGAATATATTTAATGTTAGCAGTGCAGTATTTTGCACAACAATCTCAAATGAAGCTGGTGTGAACGTTTCCACAATAGAACATTTGATGGGAGCTTTATATGGATTGGGCATTGATAATGCCTTAATAGAAATTGATAACCAGGAAGTGCCAATTTTAGATGGCTCAGCAAAAATATTTGTTGAGGAAATTTCCAAGGTTGGAATCAAAAATAGTGATGCCCCAATAAAAATAGTTAAAATAGAAAATAAAATAGAATTTGAAGATGGAAATAAAACAATTTCTATTGAGCCAAGTAAAATAAGCCTAGATATAGATTTTGAATTACAATATGAGAATGAACTCATTGGAATTCAAAGAAATTTAGTAAAAGTATTTGAATCAGATTTGACAGATATTTATAATTCTAGAACTTTCTGCTTATTTGAGGATATAGAAAAATTGAAAAAAATGGGCTTAGCGAAAGGTGGAAACCTTAATAATGCGATAGTAATCAAAGACAATAAAATTTTAAATGAGAATGGTCTTAGAAATAAAAAAGAATTTGTAAACCATAAGATATTAGACTGTATGGGAGATCTATATTTAGCTGGCTACAAAATAATTGGAAAATTGACTTGTTCTAGAGGTGGCCACAAACTTACAAATCAATTGCTAAGAAAAGTCTTTGAAAATGATAAAAATTTTTCATTAATAGAAATTACAGAAAAACATTTACCAAGTACATTTATTAATAAAAGTCATTTAAAGTCTATCGCATAATTTTATTTCTTAGTATAAGTATATTTCATAAAAATAAATGAAATATATACTTAAAATAGGACTATTATTTTTAATCTTAGCATTGAATGCATGCTCTAAAGATAAAAAAGAAATTTCATTAATTAAAGAAATAGATCAAGAGTCTGAAATGATTTTAGCCTATAAAGAAGGTTTAAATGAACTTGAAAAGGGAGATGCTTTTTTTGCAGCAAAAAAGTTTTTAGAAAGTGAGTTATTATTCCCCCAATCCGAGTGGGCTCCTAAGTCATTATTAATGGCAGCTTATTCATACTACAGTCAAGATTACTACACAGAAGCAATATTTAATCTTGAAAGATTTATAAAAACATACAATGATAATGAAAGGCTAGACTATGCCCACTATCTATTAGGTATGTGTTATTATGAAAAAATTGAAGGTGAAAAAAAAGACTTACAGGCATTATTAATTGCTAAAAAATATTTTGATCATGTAATTGTTAATTACCCAAAGACAGAATTAGCTTTAGATGCAAAATTAAAGAATGGTTTAATTAATGACGTTTTGGCTTCTAAAGAAATGTATATTGGAAGATATTACATTCAGAAAAAAAAATGGATACCAGCTATAAATAGATTTAAAAATGTAATAAATGATTATGATACAACAATCTATGCAGAGGAGGCATTACATAGATTGGTTGAAATACATTATAGGATAGGACTTGAGGATGAAGCAAAAAAATATGCAATTTTATTAGGTTATAATTATTTATCAGGTGAATGGTATAAAAAATCCTACAAATTATATAATAAAAACTATGAAAGCAAAATTGTCAAAAAAGAAAAAGCTGGAATGTTGAAAAAATTTAAAAAACTTTTTCAATAGATGAATAAAGATACAATTATTGATGATTATAAAAAAAAAATTTTACTACTGCAAAAATATAATAAACAATACCATAGTGAAGATAAACCAACTATTTCTGATCAGGAATTTGATTTACTAAAAAAAAATATAATAGATTTAGAAAATAAATATCAATTTTTAAAAAGTAAATACTCTCCTTCAAAATATGTGGGCTTTAAACCATCTAAAAACTTTCAAAAATTAAAACACAGAGTTCCAATGCTATCATTGGGAAATGCTTTTAATGAAAATGATTTAAAGAATTTTGAAAAAAAGATGATTAACTTTCTAAGTTTAAAAAATACTGACTTAATTACATATAGCGTTGAACCAAAAATTGATGGCATATCAGCTTCTATAATTTACAAAAATGGAAAATTTACAAGAGGCCTCTCTAGAGGAGATGGTGTTGAAGGTGAGGACATTACCCAAAATTTAAAGACTATTAAAGATATACCATTAGTAATTAATAAAAATAATTTTCCAGAAGAGATAGATATTCGAGGTGAGGTTTTTATAGAAAATAATGATTTTAAAAAAATTGAAGATAAATTTGCTAATCCAAGAAATGCTGCTTCTGGATCTTTAAGACAAAAAGACTCTTTAATTACCAATAAGATGCCACTTAAATTTATTGCTTATACTTACGGTTATGTAAAAAAATTGAACATTGAAAATCAAACAACTTTTTTAAAAAATTTAAAATTATGGGGATTCAAAACAAATCCATTTAATAAAGAAATATCAGGTATTAAAAATTTAATGTTGAATCACAAGAAATTAGAAGAAAAAAGAAAAGAGATGGCATTTGATATTGATGGAGTCGTTTATAAAGTTAACAATTTCGATTTACAAAAAAGACTTGGTTTTGCAGCAAATGCACCTAGATGGGCGATAGCACATAAGTTTTCAGCTAATAGTGCAATTTCAGAAATAATGAATATTGAAATACAAGTTGGAAGAACTGGGGCGCTTACACCGGTTGCAAAGATCAAACCTGTAAATATTGGGGGGGTCATTGTATCGAATGCAACATTACATAATGAAGATGAGATTAATAGAAAAGATATAAGGATTGGTGATACGGTTAATGTTGAAAGAGCTGGCGATGTTATTCCTCATGTAGTGTCAGTAGATTTTAAAAAAAGAAAAAAATTTTTTAATACATTTAATTTCCCTTTAAAGTGTCCATCATGTGGTGGTCAAACTATAAAAGATTATAATGAAATAACAAAAAAACAAGATGCAGTAAGAAGGTGTGCTAGCGAAGGCTTTACATGTGAAAAAATTGCTATAGAAAAAATAAAACATTTTGTATCAAAAGATGCCTTTAATATAGATGGTTTTGGAAAAAAAATTGTCGAAAACTTTTGGGATTTAAGATTAATTAAATTACCACAAGATATTTTTAATTTAGATTATGATAAAATAGAAAACCTAGAAGGATGGGGTAAATTATCTGTTGCAAATCTAAAATTTTCAATTGAGTCAAAAAAAAAAGTTTCCCTTGAACGGTTTATTTATTCATTAGGCATAAGGCATATAGGTCAAGAAAATGCTAAACTTATTGCAAAACATTTAAAAACAGCAATAAATTTTTTTAAACTATCAAATGAAGCAAATATAAACAAACTTGTTAATATTGATGGAATTGGTAATACACAACTTAACTCAATTAAAAAATTTTTTATAAATCAAAATAATTTAAAAGTTTTATCTGACTTAGGAAAAAATCTTTCAATAAGTAATGTTGCACTAGTAAATAATGAAGGTTTATTAAAAAGCAAAACTTTCATGCTCACAGGAAAATTAAACGGGATAAGCAGAGCAGAAGCAAAATCTTTAATAGAGCAAAATTCAGGAAAAATAATTAGTAATATTAATAAAAAACTTGATTATTTAATTATTGGAGAAAAACCCACAGCAAAAAAAGTCAATGCTGCAAAAAAGTTAAATATAAAAGTTATTGACCAAAAGGGGTGGATGAAGATGCTAAATAAGACTAGCTAACCATCTTCTTTCTTTTTTATTCAATGAATTAGAGTATTCGTAATAAATATTTAGATGATATCTAAATAAGTAATTTTTTTCACTTTTATTTAAAAGTTTAAAATTAATTAAATCTTTTTCAATAGGAGCCAAAGTAAGGTTTTCAAAAAATAATCTATTTTTCAGTTGTTTAGCATAAACCAAATTTTCTATTCTTATTCCAAAATGATTTTTTTTATAATAACCAGGTTCATTGCTTAAAATCATTCCTTTTTTAATTTTTACTTTATTGTATTTGGATATTGATTGAGGCCCCTCATGAACATTTAAAAAGAAACCAACTCCATGACCAGTTCCATGCGCATAATCTAATCCTTCTTTTTTTAAAAACTTTCTCGCTCTAATATCAATTTTTTTACCAGTATTATCTTTTTTTAAATTGGTAAGAGCGACAGCTATGTGACCTTTTAAAACATTAGTAAAGGCATTTTTTATTGATTTTTTTTGACTAGAAAAACAAATAGTTCTAGTGACATCTGTGGTTCCATATTTATATTGACCACCTGAGTCGACTAATAAAATATCTTTTTTATTAATTTTTTTTGTAGTTTTGGCTGTTGCTCTATAATGAACAATTGCACCATTTGAACCTGAACCCGCAATAGTATTAAAGCTTGAAAATAAATAATCTTTATTAAATTTTCTAAACTTTTCTAATTTATTTTGTGCTTCAACTTCAGTTATTATCTTTTTATTAATATTTTTTATCCAATATATAAATTTTGTTAGTGCAAGCCCATCCTTCTTGTGTGCTTCAATCATATGATTGATCTCATTTGTATTTTTTATTGATTTTAATTGATAGATTGGATCATCTTTATTTATGATTTTAAATTGAGATTTAATTATATTTTCATAAAAAACTGAACATGATTTATTATCAATTATAAACTTTCTACCTTCTAGTTTATGAATCAGGTTTGGAAGGCTCTTAATATTGATAACATTATTTATTTTTATTTTTTTTTCATTAACAATTTTTTTAGTATTATTTTTATGGGTAATTAAAAATAATTTTTTATTTTTATCAACAATTAATCTAGCATTAGGTATTGGACTATTTGGATTGTCATATCCCCTTATGTTTAAAAGCCAAGCAACATTTTCTGGAGCGCTAACAAATAAATAGTCAGCTTTATTTGATTTTAGATAATTTACTATTTTTAAAATTTTTGAATTGTGTGACTCACCCACCACATCTTTTTTTAATGAATAAAATGGTTTAGTTGTTTTTTCTTTAAATATAAATATTTTATCGATTAAATTATCACTGATTGGAATAAGATTATTACCTGAAAAATAACTTTTAAGATTGTTTGATGTAAAAAGTTTTGGATCATAACCTAAATTAAGGTTTTTAATAATAGTATGAGGTAATCTTTTATGAATTTCAATTATGTTAAAATTTTTTGCTGACTCTTTTTCTGCTTGAATTGTATATCTCCCGTCAACAAATAAATAATTTTTATTTTTAAGTATGATTGCAACACCAGCGGAGCCAGAAAAATTACTAATATTTTTTAATCTATCATTTTTTGTATATTCTGAAAAATATTCATCATTTTTTGGCACAATATAACCATCAATTTTTAATTGCTTAAATTTAGCTCTTAAAGTCTTTATATTATTTTTTTTCATTTAATTCTTTTTTGATATCTAATCCATCCAGGACTTCTATTTTCTTCATTAATTTCAAAGTCTTGATTAAACTCAAAGTCGTCATCATCTTTTGACTCCTCAAAGAATGAATTTTTTTCTAAATATTTTTCTGGTAATTCATCAACAAATCTAGAAGCCATGCTATCGATCCAATTTCCTTGATAAAATCTGTTCATTGCAAATGATACTAATGCCTTTTTTTTAGCTCTAGTTATACCGACATAAGCTAACCTTCTTTCTTCTTCAAGACCATTTTGACCTTTTTCTTCAATAGATTTTTGGTGTGGAAAAAGTCCCTCTTCCCAACCAGGTAAAAAAACAACGTCAAACTCAAGCCCCTTAGAACCATGCATTGTCATCATATTAATTTTTTCACCTTCCCAATCTTGATCAATTGAAGTTGCTAATGCAACATGTTCCAAGAATCCTTCAAGACTGTCAAATTCTTTCATAGCACTTAAAAGTTCTTTAATATTTTCTAACCTACTTTCATTTTCTATATCTTTTTTATTTTTAAGCATTGATGAATAACCCGATTCATCTAGTACTAATTGTAGTAATTTAGTGTGATTAATTTTTTTAATATTAATATCGTTTCTCCATTTATCCATTAAAAATAAAAAAGAATTTAAGCCTATTTTTGTTTTCGGTTTAATTAAATTTTTTTCAATTAACTGTTTTGATGCAATTTCTAAACTTACAGTATTTTCTTTGGAAAATTGGTGTATCAATTTAATAGTGCTTTCTCCAATAGATCTTTTGGGATTATTGACTATTCTATCAAAAGCTAAATCATCTTTTGGTTGATATATTAATCTCAGGTATGCAACACAATCTTTAATTTCTGCTCTTTCATAAAATTTTGTGCCACCTAAAATTCTATAAGGTAGTCCGATTTTTAAAAAACGCTCTTCAAATTCTCTTGTTTGAAATATTGCTCTAACTAAAATTGCTATGCTATTGAATGAATATTTTTTTTTTAGTTTTTTTTCTATTTCATCAGAGATTCCTATAGCTTCATCTTTTCCATTTTTAAAACAATTCAATTTAACTAGATCACCCTCTTCCATTTTTGTTTTTAAAGTTTTACCAACTCTATTTTGGTTGTTTGATATTAAGTTTGAAGCTACAGATAAAATATTTTGTGATGATCGATAATTTTCTTCTAATCTTATTATTTTTGAATTTTTATAAGCCTGGTCGAACTCTAAAAAATTTTTAATTTCAGCACCACGCCAACTATATATAGATTGATCATCGTCACCTACACAGCACAAATTTTTATGTTTTTCAGATAATAAGTATAGCCACCTACTTTGAATGTAGTTTGTATCTTGATACTCATCAACCATTACATATTTAAAATTATTAGAATAAATTTCTTTTATATCTACATTTCTTTCAAAAATTTTTACAACATGTAAAATTAGATCACCAAAGTCACAAGCATTTAAATCTAATAGTTTTTTTTGATAAATTTTATAAATTGGAAGTACAGTTTTTTCATAAATGTCATTTTTGTTGACAATGACTTCACCAGGATAAAAACCTTTATTTTTCCATCTATCGATAATTGATAAGATATACTTAGGTGCCAACTGTTTAATATCTATATTTTCGGCTTTACATATATTTTTAATTAGCCTTACCTGATCATCGGTATCAATGATTGTAAAATTAGAAGTTAGTCCTGCAGCTGGCGCATGCTTTCTTAATAATTTTGCACAAATAGAATGAAATGTGCCAAGCCAAGATAAACCTATTGCTTCTGAGTTAAGTATTGTACTCACCCTGTTTTGCATTTCTTTTGCTGCTTTGTTGGTAAACGTTACAGATAATATTTGATTGGGAAAAGCTTTCTTCTCTTTAATTATATGAGCAATTCTAGAGGTCAAAACTTTAGTTTTACCAGATCCAGCACCAGCAACTATAAGTAATGGTCCATCAAGGTATAAAACAGCTTCTTTTTGTGCGCTGTTAAGATTATTTAGATATTCAGAGTTTATCATTTTTAAAATTTCATTATAAGATAACTAAAATTCAACAGTATTTATGAAACAAATTGTTAAAAATTTTAATAACCTAATAAAAAAGACAATATTCAAAGTTCAGAATAAAACAAATGATAAATTAAAAATTAGTAATTTTAATAAAATTTTAATAACTTTTATTGGTGGACTGTTTTTTTATCTATTTTATTTATTAATACCTCTTTTATACGACAAATCCTGGGTACAAATTAACATTGAAAACAAAATTGTTGATGAATTTAAAATAAATTTAAGCTCTTCTGCTGATATTTCTTACCGGATTCTCCCATATCCACACTTCTTAATTAAAAATTCTAAAATATTATTAGATAGTGCTGAAAGTCAAAAATCTGTTGCAGATATTAAAAATTTAAAAATTTTTATTAGTCAAAAAAATTTTTTTGAAAAAGAAAAAATGAATATTAAAGAATTAACTATTGATAAAGCTAACTTTACCTTATTAAGAAATGAACTTAAGATATTAAATGATTATAGCAATAATAAATTTTCAAATAAAAAGATTAAAATTAATGATAGTAAAGTTTTTTTTAAAGATAATTTTAATGAAATAATTACAATTACCAAAATAGATGAAGCAATTTTATTTTTTGATGAGGAAAAACAATTAAATTTATTTGATTTAAAAGGACATACTTTTGGTATTTATTTTTCATTTCAGCATAATGGAAAAACTAGCCCTTTAAACGAAAAAAGAATTAATATAAAAGCTAAATCTCTTAAGTTAAATATTTTTAATGAATTTATTGTTAAAGGCGATTATTCTAATTCTGGAAAAAATATAATTTCTTTTTTTAACTCCACATTTAAAACAAAATATAATATCAAAGAAAAATTAGTTACTTTTGCATCTGATAATTCTCGATTGAACAATTTGTATGTTGATTATAATGGAGAATTTTCAACTAATCCTTTTGATTTAGATTTAAAGATTGATTTAGGTAAATATAAAATATCAAAATTATTAACTCTTAATTCTACTGTAATAGAATTTATTAAGACAGGATTGCTATTCAACAAAAATCTAAGTGTGGATTTATCTATTCTTGCTAAGACAAATTCATTAGATGAAATTTTTCAAACTGCAAAAATTAATTTTAATATTGTCAGTGGCAAACTTAACTTAGATAACACAATACTTACAAATAAAAAAATAGGTTTATTACGATTAGATAATAGTAATTTAATCGTAGAAAATAATGAATTAATTCTTGAAACAGATGTCTTGATTGACATTAAAAATTCTGAGTTTTTGTATTCATTCCTTAATACGAATAAGAAATTAAGAAAAGAAATTAAAAATATTGTAATTAATTTAAAATACGATTTTTTGTCTAACGAGATACAATTTAATAAGGTTAAAATTGATAACAAAGTAACTAGTGATCAATTCTTAAATGTAATTGATGGTTTTAAAGATAATTCTACAAATAATTTAGTAAAAAGTAGACGTTTAATAAACAAATTACTAAGTGTTTATGATGGGTAGATCATTTTTTTAGGATCTACTATTCGTTCATAGTCTTTTTCTTTTATAAGACCTGATTTAAGCGTCTCATATTTTAATGTTGTTCCATTTTTTAAAGCTGTTTTTGCAATTTTTGCAGCATTATCGTATCCAATATATGGTGCAAGGGCCGTCACCAACATTAAGGAATTGTCCAAATGTTCTTTAATTCTTTTTTTATTAGCTTTGATTCCTTTAACACAATAGATGGTAAAATTTTTAGTGCTATCTGCAATAAGATCTATTGATTGTAATATATTATGAGCAATCATTGGCTTAAATACATTTAATTCAAAGTGACCATGAGAACCAGCTATTGAAATCCCTGTATGATTGCCTATTACTTGAGCACACACCATGGTTACAGCTTCACATTGTGTTGGATTTACTTTTCCCGGCATAATAGATGATCCTGGCTCATTTTCTGGTAGTAATAATTCTCCATATCCAGCTCTTGGACCTGATCCTAGAAACCTTATGTCATTTGATATTTTCATTAATGCCACTGCGCATGCGTTAAGTGTTCCTGAAAAATTAACAATTAAGTCATGAGCCGCCAGTTCTGCAAATTTATTTTGTGCAGGTTTAAAAGGTATTTTTGTATACTTTGCAATTTCTTTAACAATTTTTTTATCAAAACTTTTTTTTGAGTTGATACCAGTTCCTACCGCAGTTCCACCTTGTGCAAGAAAATATATCTCTTTAAGAGCGTATTCTATCCTTTCAATACATTTTTTTAATTGGGTTTGATATCCTGAAAACTCTTGACCAAGAGATAATGGTGTAGCATCTTGTAGGTGTGTTCTTCCAATTTTAATAATATGTTTAAATTTCTTAGATTTTTTATTTAATTCTCTCTCTAAAATTTTTAAACTTGGTAAAAGTTTACTAATTGTTTCTTGTGCTACTGATATGTGCATAGCAGTAGGGAAAACATCATTTGTGGATTGGGATTTATTTACATGATCATTAGGGTGAACTGGTTTTTTAGATCCTTTTTTTCCACCCATCATTTCGATTGCTCTATTAGCAATTACTTCATTAACATTCATGTTCGTTTGTGTGCCCGAACCTGTTTGCCAAACTTTTAAAGGAAAATTTTTGTCAAGTTTTCCTTTAATCACCTCTTCAGAAGCTTTTATTATTGAGTTACTTATTTTCTTTTCAATTTGTCTTTCTTTATAATGAACAGTTGCAGCAGATCTTTTGATAATAGCAATAGATTTTATTATTGAAAGATTTACTAAAATCTTACCAATATTAAAAAACTTATTAGACCTCTGTGTTGAAGCACCCCAATATTTATCATTTGGAACATTTAAATTTCCTAAGCTGTCAAATTCTTTTCTAAATTTCATTGATTTATATATAAATAATATTTTAATATACTTATACATTAAAAATTAAAAAACTTACAGGAGCTAAATGTCAAATTTTAAAAAAGTAAAAACTTTTATGGAAACCTTTGGTCAAGAGGTCAAAACACAACCCTCTTTTAGCACTGATAAAATTAATAAACTTAGGTTTGATTTAATTAGAGAAGAACTCGAGGAACTAAAAGTAGCACTTGAAAATAAAGATCTTTTAGAGGTTGTAGATGCTTTAACTGATATTTTATATGTAACATATGGTGCTGGCCATGCTTTTGGAGTTGATTTAGATAAGTGTTTTGATGAAGTCCAGGCTTCTAATATGAGTAAGTTAGATAAAAATGGAAAACCTATTTATAACGAAAATGGAAAAGTAATGAAGGGACCAGATTATTTTAAACCAAATTTAAAAAAATATTTATCTTTATAATAGTTATTTTTATCAATACCTATTTTTTATAGACCAGGCAGTTGTAATTCTAATTTTTTTTTAATTATCAAATAAGCCTCACGAACACCAATATTTGAGTTGATAATTAAAATATTTCTTTTTTTTAGCTCTAATAAAGTAAGTCTAAAAATTTTCTTTTCTTCATTTTTTTCAATTTTAATTGTATTTTTTTTATTTATTAATTTTTTGTTAAAAAAAATAACTATTTTTGGTAATTCAATTAAATCAAGATATTTTTTTATTATTTTTCTTTTTTCTTTTTTTTTATAACAATAAATGAACAATCTTTGAATTAAACCTTCGCTATCAATTAATATTTTCTGTCTTAAAACTCTTTTTTTAGAATAACTATTTACGTGTAGTTCTTCGTTTGCCCAATTTTCAAAGATTTTTTTTTTACTATTTGTAAATTTGCTATTTAGGATTAATTGTTTAATGAATTTAACTTTTTTTCTCAATTTATTTTTTGTATGATCTATTTTTTTATATTCGATTTCTTTTACTTTAATGAATCCAAAAAATATTTTTTTTATTTGTTTTATAAAAACAATATTTTTTATTTTTTGAAGAAAGGTTAATTTGATGAAACTGTAAAAAAGTTTTTCAAATACACTTCTGTCGCTAATTAAATTATAGATAGATTTGTAGTCTAAAATTCTAAATCTAAAATTTTTTATTAATCTTTTTTTAAAATAGCTTTTTCCAGAACCTGATGGTCCAAAACATTCAATTATAATCATTTACTATTTAATTTAAGTGTCTGCTCTTTTTACTTGAAATTGTTATGATGGGAAACATTTAAAATAAGATGAGTTTATATCCATACCATGCTTCTATAATCCTTATTTTGTAACAAAGTTGAAATATTAAAAGCTAGAAAATTACCTAAAATCCCTACACTAGCCTGACAAAGAGTAATCTAAACGTTAATCAGCATCATAAATAAAGAGAAGTAGGAGAGAGTGAAGGGGCGTTCTGTTACCTGGTCGCTTTAATTTTTCTTTTTTTCTTTTTTTTCAAATAAATATTTTTACCAAATCTATTATTTTTTTTATCACCATCCGTACAGTAAAGGATCAACAAATAAAGCATTACTCCTAAATCTACTAAAATAAATAAGATTGAAATGCTCTCATTAGTCCCTCTAGAGGATGATAATGAGTTAAGAATTACTTCTATAATTGCAAAAGGGACAGGTAAAAAGAAATACATCCCACTTTTGTTAATATCATGAAGTCTTCTCCAAGTAACTGCTAAAGCAGGTATAAAAACTCCAAGTGCAAATATTCCTAATACCCATAAAAATTTAAATGAAATAGTTACAGCAAGTAGAATACAAACTCCGTATATTGCAATACCAAATAAATAAAAAAACCAAAACTCAGATCTTGATGCTCTTCCAGAAAAACTAGCGTACTTTTCTTTAAGACATGTTTTAATTAAATCTTTAAAATCCATAATAAATTATTAAACTAATTAAAGTATAGAGTAAATAAAGTGTCTGCTCTAAATTAGGTGTCTGCTTTGGTGTCTGCTCTTAAAATTAAAAAAAGATAATAGAATCAATGTGAATAGTTTGTTTAGGGGCGTTCTGTTTCTCGTCGCTTGATTGATTATACACATAACTAAACACTTTTTCAAAAACTTCGTGTAAAACTTCGTGTAGTGTTTTGCTGATTTTGCCGATTTCTTGACTTTCAACTTCGTGTAGTTCTTTCTAAAATTTAATTCAAATGCTACATATTATGGGTGAATTCAAAAGAACCTGATGCAAGGATAAGAATAGATAAAATGCTTTTGGAGGCAGGTTGGAAACTACCTGGATGGGCAAAAGATGAAGAGATTAATGTAACAACAGAAATTGATAACAATTCTGGTGAAGCAGACTATGTATTATTAAGTTCAAAAGAAAATCATCTTTGCACTGTTGAAGCAAAAAAAACTTTATTATCACCTCTTGTCGGAAAAGAACAGGCAAGAGGTTATGCAAAATCTTTAAATTGTAGATTTATAATTTTATCAAATGGAATACTTCATTATCTTTGGGATTTAGAGCAAGGTAACCCAGTTAAGATAGAAAAGTTTCCATCTCAGGAAGATTTAGAGATGAAAACTACATTTAATCCTCCAAGAGATGAAGATGAAGATAATGGATTGAATGAGGATTATTTAGCAATAACTCAATTTCCACAATACAATAATAGTCCTGATTACAAAAGTGAAGATAAGAGAAAAGAGTTTCTTAAAAAGAATAATCTAAGATTTTTAAGACACTACCAACTTGGTGCTATCAAAGCAGTTCAATCAAAAATTAAAAAAGGTGGCGACAGATTTCTATTAGAGATGGCAACAGGCACAGGTAAAACTACTACCTCTGCTGCTATCATTAAAATGTTCTTAAGATTATATAAAGTTAATAGGGTTTTATTTTTAGTCGATAGATTGGAGTTAGAAACCCAAGCAAAGAAAGAAATAAACGACATTCTTCAAAATGATTTTGAAACAGTAATTTGGAAAGAAAATAAAGATGATTGGAGAAGAGCAAACATAGTAATTTCTACAGTTCAATCATTTACAAGAGACAATAAATATAAAAGAATATTTAAACCAAATAGTTTTGACTTAGTTATATCAGATGAAGCACATAGAAGTTTGGGTGCAAGTAGTAGAAATGTCTTTGAATATTTTATTGGTTTTAAATTAGGTCTTACTGCAACTCCAAGGGATTTTTTAAAGTCAGTAAACGAAGATGATATGTCAATGTCTGACCCCAAAGATCTTGAGAGAAGATTGATGTTGGATACTTACTCCATTTTTGGATGTGAAGATGGTGAACCAACTTTTAGATATTCTTTGCTTGATGGTGTCAAAGATGGTTTTTTAATTAACCCTACAGTTGTTGATGTAGAAACAGGTCTTTCAGCAGACATTATGAGTAAAGAAGGTTTAACTTTTAAAGGAGTTGATAAAGAAGGAAAAGATGTAGATGAACAACAATTCTTCAAAAAAGATTTTGAAAGAAAATTTAAATCAGATGAAACAAACTTATCTTTTTGTAATGCATTTATTAAAAACGCATTACTAGACCCTTATTCAAATGAAATAGGTAAAACTTTAATATTTTGTGTTTCTCAAAAACACGCAGTCAAAATTACTACAATATTAAATGAACTTGCTGAGAAATACTTTCCCAATCAATATCAATCAGACTTCGCAATTCAAGTTACATCAAGTGTTACTAGTCCTGACCCTCAACAAATGACAATTGATTTTAAGAATAATAATTTAAATGGAAATTCACCTTTAAATGAACTTTATAAAACATCAAAAGCAAGAGTTTGTGTAACAGTAGGAATGATGACTACAGGATATGATTGTAAAGATTTATTAAACATATGCTTATTTAGACCAATATTTTCTCCAACAGAATTTATTCAAATGAAAGGAAGAGGAACAAGATTATTTGATTTTAAAGAATGTTGGATAGATGAAAAAGAAATACCAAAAACAGTCAATTCAATTAAGTCATCATTTAAACTCTTTGATTATTTTAAAAACTATCAATATTTTGAAGAAGAGTTTGACTATGACCAAGTATTAAAACTTCCTTCTGAAGGAGGAGAAGGCGAAGGTGGAACAAAACCTCGACCAGAAGAAGTATTTAATAAAAATATAGACCCCGTTAAAAAAACTGAAGAAATTAACATTCCTCAAGCAGGAATGAGGATTGATAGAGATTTATATAAATCTTTCAAAGAAGAGTTTTTTAAAGATAAACAATCATATAGTTCTCTTAAACAAATGATTGAAAATCAAAATTTTAATGATGCAGAAGAATACTTTAAAGAAAAATATCTTAAAAAATCATATTCACTTGATAGATTAAGAGAAGCATTAGGACTTGATGTAAATATCTCAATCAAAGACTTACTTTTATATACATTTGGTTTTATCTCTAAAATTAAAAATAAAGATGAAATACTTGAGGAAGAGTTTGATAAATTTGATGATAAATTTAAACCTGATGAAAGTTCATTTAATGCAGTTAAACAAGTATTTGAAGCATATGCAACTGATAAAGATTTTAGAGAAAAAATTGATAGTGGTAAATATGCAGAACTAAATGTGCATCCATCAGGAGATTACTTCTTTAAATTGCCAGAGGATTTAAGAAATAAGATACCAACATATATTAAAGAAAATATTAATTTAGAAAGATTTATTAATGCTTGATGATGTTACAAAAAAAAAAATTAATACTTTGAGGCAAATATTAGTTGGAAAGTTGCCAGACCCAAAAGCACAAGTTGAACAAATCACAAATGGTCTAATTTATAAATTTATGAATGATATGGATGAACAGTCTGTATCAATGGGTGGTAAATCAACATACTTTTCAGGCAAATTTCAAAAATACTCTTGGAAGAATTTAATGGACACTAAAACAAGTGGTGTTGAGAAAATCAAACTTTATTCAGATGCAATTGAACAAATGTATACTAATGAAAATCTTCCTGAATTATTTAGAGAGATTTTTAAGAACTCTTTTCTTCCATTTAAAGACCCATCAACTCTTAATATGTTTTTAAAAGAGATTAATGAATTTCATTATTCTAATTCAGAAACACTAGGTGATGCATTTGAGTATTTATTATCCTTTATGGGTTCACAAGGTGATGCAGGTCAGTTTAGAACCCCTAGACATATTATTGATTTTATTACAGAGATAGTAAATCCTCAAAAAAATGAGACTGTATTAGACCCTGCCTGTGGTACTGCGGGTTTTTTAATTAGTGCTTACAAATATATCTTAAAACAAAATACTAAAAAGAATTTGGGTGATGGACTTAGTGCGTCAGATAGAAAAAAGATTGGAGAGAATTTAAATGGTTATGACATTTCTCCTGATATGGTGAAGATGTCTTTAGTAAATATGTATTTGCATAAATTTACTAACCCCAAAATTAATGAATACGATACTCTTTCAAGTGAAGATAGATGGAATGAATACTATGATGTGATACTTGCAAATCCACCATTCTTCTCTCCTAAAGGTGGGATAATGCCTCATAATAGATTTGGAGTTAGTTCAACAAAAGCAGAAGTATTATTTATTGATTATATTAATGAGCATTTAAAACCAAATGGTCGTGCAGGAATTATTGTGCCAGAGGGTGTTATATTTCAAAATGGAACTGCATATAAACAGTTAAGAAAAAATTTAACTAACAGTTCTTTGATGGGAATAATCTCTTTACCTGCTGGAGTTTTTCAACCGTACTCTGGGGTAAAAACATCAATTTTAATTTTAGATAAAAATAAGAGTAAAACATTTAATGATATTTTTTATATTGAGGTCAAAAATGATGGATATTCACTAAATACAAATAGAAATCCTATTAGCAAAAATGATTTACCAGAATTAAAAATAATTATTTCAAACTTTTTAGAAGGAAA
Organism: Candidatus Pelagibacter sp. Uisw_134_02; assembly: GCF_047720265.1. Taxonomy (GTDB): domain Bacteria; phylum Pseudomonadota; class Alphaproteobacteria; order Pelagibacterales; family Pelagibacteraceae; genus Pelagibacter. The sequence continues at coordinate 936,196 of NZ_CP159813.1, read as the reverse complement.
GAAAATTGATAAAAAATTATTAGTTAATAAAGAAACAATCCTTGCATCTGAAGATTTAATGGTCAAAGCAGAGATTTTTGAAGAAAATCAAAATACACAATTAATCTCTATGTCTGAAGTAATAGAAGTTAAAAATGGTTATGCTTTTAAAAGTGCCGATATGACTGAAGAAAATAAAAAAGGTTTCTTACCTGTTCTAAAAATAGGCAATGTTTCAAAACAAGGAGAAATTAAGGATGGATTCAAATATCACAAATTTAACCCAGAATTTGAAAATTTTTTAATTCCCAATAATTCAATTATAATAGCAATGACTGGTGCAACCGTTGGAAAGGTTGCAATTAGCACAGAACAAAAACTTTTACTAAATCAGCGAGTTGGCAGGATTGAAATTAAAAATAAAGAAAAGATTAATAATAAATATCTTTTTTACCTTTTAAAATCAGAAAAATTTTATCATTATTGCCAAACAAATGCAGTTGGAGGTGCACAAGGTAATATTTCTTCAGAAGAAATTGCAAAATTTATGATTCCACTTCCCTTAATAGAAACCCAAAATCAAATAGTTGAAGAATTAGATAGTTATCAAAAAGTTATTGATGGATGCAGACAGGTTGTGGAAAACTATAAACCTTCAATTGATATTGACCCAACTTGGGAGAAATTTGATTTTGATGAAGTTTGTCAAATAAATAAAAATAAAATAAGTGAAAATAAAATTAAATTAGAAAAAAACTATACTTATGTTGATATATCGTCTTTAAATAATAAAACTAATGAAATAGATTTTTCTAACATCATTAAGGGTGCAGATTTACCAAGTAGAGCAAGAAGAATAGGTAATAATGATGATGTTATTTTTTCATCAGTAAGACCAAACTTAAAAGCAATTGCATATTTAAATGATATTAAAGAGAATACACTATTTTCAACAGGATTTATGATTTTAACCCCAAAGGAAAATTTATTATCAAAGTTTTTGTATTATTCCGTTTGTTCAGAATATTTTACGACACAATTAGTGAATAAAATGGGAAGAGGTTCATACCCAAGTGTTAATCAAAATGATGTTGCATCAACAAAAATCTATTTGCCAACAAAAGAAACTCAAAAAATTGTGGTTGAAGAAATAGATAAAATAAGTTTTGTTATAAAAGGTAACAGAGATTTAATTTTGCAAATGGAAGAAAAAATTAGTAATTCTATTAATAAGATTTGGTCAAATTAGTTATACTTGCAAATGAGACTATAACGGTTCAAATTATTGACTTCAGACTTCGTGTAAACTTCGTGTAAAACTTCGTGTAGTACCTATTCTGTTATTTGATTTGGATTAACGGTTTCCTTTTGTAAAGGGGCGTTCTGTTACCCGGTGCCCCAGACCGTGCTTTTATAATTAACCTAAGTTAATTATGCAGCAATAGCGTAACTTTCGTTAGCATTTAAAGTTTTGCCCGTTACGGTGGAACAATTCCGAACGAAAGAATAGCCTTTAGTCACCCGTCGATCCTATTTCACCCCCATAAGTTGCAATGGTGGAGGTGGTGGGTACTGCCCCCACGTCCGTAATGGTTATTACGAAATTCGTTTATCGTCGTAGTTGGCAAGCCAACACTATTAATATAAAAGCATTTGAAAGAGATTCAATAAAAATCATGAAATTAACTAAAGAACAATCACAAGAGATTAAAGATCAACAGTCTCAACAGAATCAAACAAAAAGAGTTACAGTACCTGATCTTGAAAAAATTCTTTACGAGGCAATGCCAGCATTAGATCATGGTTTTGTAAGAGTTGTAGATTATATGGGTGATGATACTTCAATCGTTCAATCAGCTAGAGTTTCTTATGGCAAAGGAACCAAACAAGTCTCAACAGATGCAGGTCTTATTAAATATTTAATGAGACATTGGCATAGCACACCATTTGAAATGTGTGAAATTAAATATCACGTTAAACTTCCAATTTTTATTGCTCGTCAATGGATTAGACATAGAACTGCAAACGTAAATGAATACTCTGCAAGATATTCTATTTTAGATAAAGAATTTTATCTACCTTCTATCGAAAATTTAGCTGCTCAGTCAGCCAGCAACAGACAAGGTAGAGGCGATGTTATTGAAGGTGAACAAGCAAAAGAAGTTTTAGAGCTTTTAAAAGATGATGCAGAAAGAACTTATGATAATTATGAAATGATGTTGAATCAAAAATTTGATGGTTCAACAATTGATGAAAATAAAAAAGGTTTAGCAAGAGAACTTGCAAGAATGAATTTAACTTTAAACACTTACACTCAGTGGTATTGGAAAACTGATTTATTAAACTTAATGAATTTCTTAAGACTTAGAGCTGACAGTCATGCACAATATGAAATAAGGGTATATGCTGACATAATGTTAGATACTGTCAAAAAATGGGTTCCTATAACTTATGATGCATTCATGGATTATAGAGTTGGTGGTACAGAAGTTTCTGCGAAAGGAAAAGTTATAATTCAAAAACTTATCAAAGGTGAAGATGTGAATCCAGAGGGCTCTGGTTTATCTAAAAGAGAATGGAACGAACTAATGGTTGCTTTTGATCTCAAAGATAAGTTGATTTAATTTTTTTAGCAAAGTCTAAATATATTTTAGAAATTTCATGTTCAGGATTAGCTTCTACGATTGGCTTTCCCTCATCACCACATTTTCCTACCTCAGGATTTATTGGAATTTCTCCTAAAAATTCTTTTCCAAATTCTTCAGCGGTTCGCTTAACTCCACCTTCACCAAAAATTTTATATTTTTTACCATCATCACCAGTGAAGTAACTCATGTTATCAACCAAACCTAAAATTTTAACTCCAAGTTTATCAAACATTTTAATACCTCTTTTAACATCAAGTAGAGCTACTTCTTGAGGAGTTGAAACAATGATTGCTCCATCCATCTTAATTTCTTGAGAAAATGTTAATTGTGTATCTCCAGTTCCAGGGGGCATATCAACTATTATAAAATCTAAATCTTTCCAGCCTACTTTTTGAGTAAAGGTTTTAATTGCACTAGTAACCATTGGTCCACGCCAAATCATTGGAGTTTGTTGATCAGCTAGAAAGCCAATAGACATACATTGGATGTCATATTTTGTAATTGGAGTTAAGGTTTGACCATCACTTTTAGGTTTTTCATTAATGTCAAACATTTTTGGAATTGATGGACCATAAATATCAGCATCAAGCAATCCAACTTTGCAGCCAATTTGTTTTAGTGCTAAAGCAAGGTTTGTTGCAAAGGTAGATTTACCAACACCACCTTTTGCACTTGATACAGCTATTGTAAATTTTGTTCCTAAAATTTGGTTCTTTATGAATTTTTTAGGCTCCAATTTCTTTTTCATTGCGTCACTTAGTTCAGGCTTTTTATCAGTCATAATATTATCATTACTTGTTTTTTATAATAAAAACATTATATAGTTTGACATATGCCAGATGATTTTAAAGGTAGAGGAGGAAGTCCGTGGGGAACACCTCCAGGAGGCGGAAATGGCTCAGGAAGAGGACCAATACCACCAGATATTGACGCAATTATTAAAGATATTCAAAGTAAGATAAATAAATTTTTACCTGGTGGAAGTTCATCGGGAGGAAAACCAATTGGTTTAATTTTAATCATCATAGCATTTGTATGGTTAGCAAGTGGACTTTATAGAGTGGGACCAGATGAACAGGGTGTTGTTCTAAGATTTGGTAAGTTTATAAAAACAACTCAACCAGGATTACATTATCATATTCCACTTCCAGTAGAGACGGTTCAGACACCAAAAGTTACAAAAGTAAATAGGATCGATATCGGATTTAGATCAGAAAGAGATAGTGGATTTTCTCAAGGTGGAGGCGTTGCTGATGTACCTCAAGAAAGCTTAATGCTTACAGGTGATGAAAATATTGTTAATATCGACTTTTCAGTATTTTGGGTAATTAAAGATGCAGGTAAATTTTTATTTGAAATACAAGACCCAGAAGGAACAGTAAAAGCTGCAGCAGAGACTGCAATGAGAGAGGTTATTGCAAAAAGCAGAATTCAACCAGTTCTAACTGAGGGTAGAGCTCAAATTGAAATTGAAACTCAGGAAATTATTCAATCAATTCTAGATGAATACAATAGTGGTATTCAAATTACTCAAGTTCAAACACAAAAAGCAGATCCACCTGATCAAGTAATTGATGCGTTTAGAGATGTTCAAGCAGCAAGAGCAGATATGGAGAGATCTAAAAATGAAGCTGAGGCTTATGCTAACGATGTTATTCCAAGAGCAAGAGGGGAAGCTGCAAAAATTATGCAAGCAGCGGAAGCTTATAAGCAAAGAGTTGTTGCAGCATCAGAAGGTGAAGCTAGTAGATTTGTATCTATTTATAATGAGTATGCAAAAGCCAAACAAGTCACTAAAGATAGAATGTACCTGGAAACTATGGAAAAAGTTTTAGCTGACATAGATAAAGTAATTATTGATAAAAATTCAGGCTCAGGTGTAGTGCCTTACTTACCGCTACCTGAACTAGGCAAAAAGAAAGCGACAAATTAATGAAAACACAAAAAATTTTATTATCAATAATTATTATAATAGGGGCATTAGCTTTTTTCTCTATATTTATTGTTAAAGAAGTTAATCAAGCCATCGTTCTTCAATTTGGTGATCCTAAAAAAATTATATTAAAACCTGGTCTGAACTTTAAAATACCTTTTATTCAAAATGTTGTTTTTTTAGATAGCAGAATTTTAAATCTAGATACACCACCAGCAGAAGTTATTGCATCTGACCAAAAAAGACTAATTGTTGATGCTTTTGCAAGATTTCAAATTATAGATCCTTTAAAATTCTATATTTCAGTAGGAAATGAAAGAGTTGCAAGATCAAGGTTAGCAACAATTATTAATTCAAGAATTAGAAATGTCTTGGGACAACAAGAGTTACAAACATTGCTATCAAAAGACAGATCTAAACAAATGTCTTTAATCCAAGAGGGCGTTAACGCAGAGGCACAAAAATTTGGAATTAAAATTGTAGATGTAAGAATTAAAAGAGCTGATTTACCTCAAGCTAACAGTGAGGCAATCTATAGAAGAATGCAAACTGAAAGAGAAAGAGAAGCTAAAGAATTTAGAGCAAGAGGAGCTGAGATGGCAGTTACAATTACTTCAACTGCCGATAAAGAAGTTTCAGTGATATTAGCAAATGCTAATAAAGATTCAGAAATTATGAAAGGTGAAGGTGATGGCCAAAGAAATAAAATTTTTGCAGAAGCATTTGGAAGAGATCCTGAATTTTTTGCCTTTTATAGAGCTATGCAGGCTTATGAAAATGCATTAATAGGCGGTGAAACGTCTTTGATTTTATCACCTGATAGTGAATTCTTTAAGTTTTTTGGAAACATCCAAAACTAGATCCCATATATGAAGGAGCTAATAATAGCTTTTGGTCTTTTTCTTTTTATAGAAGGAATTTTATATGCTTTATTTCCATCTAAAATGAAAAATATATTATTAAAATTAAACGATGTGACTAATAGTCAACTAAGAACAGGTGGATTGATATTTGCAGTCATAGGATTTATTATTATTTGGTATATTAAAAATTAAAATGAATAAAATTAAAAAAGTATTAACAGTTCTTTTTACCCTAGCTTTTTCAATACAAGTAAATGCAAATGATGCACCAGTATCATTCGCTGATTTAGCTGAAAAATTAATGCCATCAGTTGTAAATATTTCAACAACAACAACTGTAACCACAAACTCTAATCCATTTCCAGGATTTCAATTTCCTCCGGGATCACCCTTTGAGGATATGTTTAAAGAATTTGGAACACCGCAAACAAGGAAATCAGCTGCATTAGGATCAGGTTTCATAATTGATGAAAAAGGGATTGTCATAACTAACAATCATGTAATTCAAGACGCAGAAGATATTGTTGTTAGAGTAGGTGGAGAAAAAGAATATAAAGCAAAAATTATTGGGGCAGACCCACTATCCGATATTGCAGTTCTTCAAATAGATTCGAAAGAAAAATTTATACCAGTTAAGTTTGGAGATTCTGATAAAGCAAGAATAGGAGACTGGGTTATTGCTATTGGTAATCCATTTGGCTTAGGAGGAACAGTAACTGCTGGAATTATTTCAGCAAGAAATAGGTCAATTGGTCTTTCACGTTATGAAGATTATATTCAAACAGATGCTTCAATTAACTCAGGCAATTCAGGTGGACCGTTATTTGATATGAATGGAGATGTAATAGGAATTAATACAGCAATCTTAGGTAAAGGTGGCTCAATTGGCATAGGTTTTTCAATTCCGTCTAATAGTGCAAAAAAAGTTGTTAGTCAGTTAATAGAATTTGGTGAAACTAAAAGAGGATGGCTTGGTGTTAGAATTCAAGTAGTAACAGAAGAAATTGCAGATATTGAAAAATTAGATGAACCACGTGGAGCATTAGTGGCAAGTGTAGCTGAAAAAAGCCCATCAGACAAAGCAGGAATTAAAGCTGGAGACATTATTTTAGAATTCAATGGTACTAAAATAAATGAAATGAAAGAACTACCAATAATTGTTGCACAAACAGAAGTTGGAAAAACTGTTGATGTTAAAATTTGGCGAAATAAAAAAGAAATTAATAAAAAAATTAAGTTAGGAAGACTGGAAACATCAAGTGATTTCAAAGAAGAAAAAAAAGAAAATCAAACCGAAGTAGAAAAACCAGAAATTTCGGAAATTAAATCATTAAAGATCATCGCAAGACTATTAAACAAAAAAGATATTGAGCAAAGAAAGTTACCAAACCAGACAACAGGTTTAGTTATAACGAATATTGGAAAAAATAGCCCAGTTAATTATTTGAATGTTGGTGATGTAATAGTTGAGGCTCAAAAGAAAAAAATTCGATCTATAAAAGACCTTGAAAATATAGTTGAAAAAGCTCTAAATTCTAATCAAAAAACAATTTTAATTGTGATTTATAACAATCAAAACCAAAGAAGATATATTGGTGTTAAGCTAGACTGATAATGGACAGGCAGTCCAAGATTATTTTAATTGCAGGCCCAACTGCTTCAGGAAAATCGAATTTTGCATTAAAAATTGCTAAAAAAATTAATGGTGAAATAGTTAATGCAGACAGCATGCAGGTATATAGAAGTTTAAAGATTTTAACTGCAAGACCCACTAAAAAATATCAAGGCAGTATTAAGCATCATTTATATGGCGTAGTGGATTTAGATAAAAATTTTTCAGTAGGTCAATGGTTAAAAGGTGCAATTAAAAATATTAAAGCCATTCGTAAAAGAAAAAAAATACCAATTCTTGTTGGAGGAACAGGATTGTATTTTCAATCTCTAATAAATGGTTTAGTTGAGATTCCTGAAATACCTATAAAATTTAGAAACCAAGTGAGATTAATTCAAAAAAAACAAGGACAAGAAAAATTTTATAAAAAACTTTTAGAAATAGACCCAATAGCCAAAGATAAATTTGAACCAAATGACACACAAAGATCAATCAGAGCTTATGAGATTAAATTGTTTACAAAAGTTTCTATGTATGAATGGTTAAAAAAAACTAAACCAAAATTTAAAAAAAATGAATTTCTTAAACTATATATTAATTTTAAAAGAAAAAATTTAATTGAAAGAATTTCTCAAAGAAGCAACTTAATGATTAAGGAGGGTGCTATAAGTGAGGTAAAAAGATTTCTTAATTTAAAAATTAAAAAAGATCAGAGTGTAAATAAAGTAATTGGCATTGACGAATTGACACAGTGCTTAAATAAAAAAATCACTTTAGATCAAGCAAGGGAACTAATATCAATTAAAACAAGACAATACGCCAAAAGACAGGCAACTTGGGCCAGAACTAGGATGGCATCATGGAAAAAAATTAACCCAATCAAGATTGATAGCTTTATAAATAAATTAAATAAATCACTTCTTAAACTTGACCAATGAGCACAACTTCAGCTAGATTGCCCAGATGGGTAATTTATACACAGGAGCTGAAATAGTATTCAAATGTTTGGAAGATCAAAAGGTAGACCATATTTTTGGTTATCCAGGTGGAGCAGTACTCCCAATATATGATGAACTAAAAAACCATCCATCTATAAAACATATTTTAGTTAGGCACGAGCAGGGAGCGGGTCATGCTGCTGAGGGTTATGCAAGATCATCTGGAAAACCAGGTGTTGTTTTAGTCACATCTGGTCCAGGAGCAACAAATGTTGTTACAGCATTAACAGATGCTTACATGGATTCAGTCCCATTAGTTTGTATTTCTGGTCAAGTACCCACACACTTAATTGGAACAGATGCCTTTCAGGAATGTGACACAACAGGAATTACAAGACCATGTACAAAACATAATTGGTTAGTTAAGGATATTAATGATCTTCCAAGAATAATGCACGAGGCATTTGAGGTTGCTACCACTGGAAGACCAGGACCTGTATTAGTTGATATTCCAAAAGATGTTCAGTTTGCAAAAGCCAAATATTTAAAACCTAAAAAAAAAAAAAAATTGAATGGGAAAATTCAAAATAGATTTGATCAAAAAGATATAGATCAGTTAATAAATTTAATGAGTAAAGCATCTAAACCAGTTTTTTATACTGGTGGTGGTGTTATTAATTCAGGACCAAAAGCAAGCTTGTTACTAAAAGAGTTAGTTTCTGTAACTGGATTTCCTATTACCTCTACACTTCAAGGATTAGGAGCTTATCCAGGAGATGATAATCAATTTCTAGGAATGCTTGGCATGCATGGAACTTATGAAGCTAATAATGCAATGCATGACTGTGATCTTTTAATTAATATTGGTGCAAGATTTGATGATCGTATTACAGGAAAAATAGATGAGTTTTCTCCAAAATCTAAAAAAGTTCATATCGATATTGACCCTTCATCAATTAATAAAATTGTAAAAGTTGACTTATCTATTGTTGGTGATGTTAGTGATGTTATTCAATCAATTTCTAAAACATTAAAAAAGAAAAATTTAAATTTAGAAAAATCAAATAAACAAAAAATTTCTAAATGGTGGAAACAAATTGAAAAATGGAGAAAGAAGCAGTCATTAAATTTTATAAATAGTGATAAGATTATTAAGCCTCAACATGCAGTCCAGAGGCTTTATGAATTAACAAAAGATCAAGACACTTTTATAACTACTGAAGTTGGACAACATCAAATGTGGGCAGCTCAACATTATAAATTTAATAAACCAAATAGATGGATGACATCAGGTGGACTTGGAACTATGGGGTATGGATTGCCAGCTGCCGTAGGAGTACAAGTCGCTCACCCAAAAAAATTAGTTGTAGATATTGCTGGAGAAGCTTCAATTTTAATGACTATGCAAGAGATTTCAACAGCAGTGCAATATAATTTGCCAATAAAGATATTCATTTTGAACAATCAATATATGGGAATGGTTAGACAATGGCAGGAACTACTTCATGAAAAAAATTATTCAGAGAGTTATTCTGAAGCATTACCAGATTTTGTAAAATTAGCTGAAGCCTATGGTTGTGTTGGAATTAGAGCAGAACACCCAGACGAGCTTGATTCAAAAATTGAAGAAATGATTAATATAGATAGACCAGTTATTTTTGATTGTCATGTAGATCAAGCAGAGAATTGTTTTCCAATGATTCCATCTGGGAAGGCTCATAATCAAATGTTATTAGGCCCAAAAGATCAGGAAGAAAATAAGATAACAGGAAAAGGAAAAGCATTAGTCTAAAATGACAAAATCTAAATCAGCATATAGTGTGCCAACAAAAAAAGGAAAGATAGATACTCATATTTTTGTAGTTTGGGTAGATAATGAGGCAGGTGTACTTGCTAGAGTTGTAGGCTTATTTTCAGGAAGAGGTTACAACATTGAATCATTAGCTGTTGCTGAAGTTGATCATAAAAAAAATCTTTCTAGAGTTACAATTGTAACGACTGGAACTCCAGAAGTAATAGAACAAATAGCATTACAATTAAAAAAATTAGTACCAGTCCATAAAGTAGCCAACTTTAAAAGAGAAGATAAAAAAGTAATTTTTAAAGAGATGGCCCTATTAAAAATTGTTGCAAATCCTAATAAAATTAAAAAGGCTTTAAATGCTTGTAAAAAATACAATCCAGTTATATTAGATCATACAAACAAATCTGCTGTAATTCAAATAACAGCATTAAGAAGGCAGATAGATAATTTGGCAAAAAATTTAAAACCATTTGGTCTTGTTAGCGCCTCAAGAACTGGAGCGGTTGCAATGACAAGAGGTGCAGAAATTTTTAATTAATTATAAAGGAGAAAAAAAATGAAAATGTTTTATGAAAAAGATGCAGATGTAGACTTAATTAAGAGTAAAAAAATAGCAATTTTTGGTTATGGAAGTCAGGGACATGCTCACGCATTAAATTTAAAAGATAGTGGTGCAAAAGAAGTTGTAGTAGCTCTTAGAGAAGGTTCAACAAGTAAAGTTAAAGCAGAGTCTAAAGGACTAAAAGTAATGAATTTATCTGATGCAGCAGAATGGGCAGATGTTGCAATGATACTTACTCCAGATGAATTACAAGCAGCAATTTATAAAAATCACATTGACCAAAGAATTAAACCAGGAACAAGTGTAGCATTTGCTCATGGATTAAATATTCATTATAAGTTGATTGAAGCAAGAAAAGATTTAGATGTATTTATGGTTGCACCAAAAGGACCGGGACATTTAGTTAGAAGTGAGTTTGAAAGAGGTGGTGGAGTACCATGTTTATTTGCTGTTCACCAAGATGGAACAGGCAAAGCAAGAGACCTTGCCTTATCGTATGCTTCAGCAATTGGTGGTGGTAAATCAGGAATTATTGAAACGACTTTCAAAGATGAGTGTGAAACAGATTTATTTGGAGAACAATCAGTCCTTTGTGGAGGGTTAGTTGAATTAATTAAAAATGGTTTTGAAACTTTGACTGAAGCTGGGTATGAACCAGAAATGGCATATTTTGAATGTCTACATGAAGTAAAATTAATTGTAGATTTAATCTATGAAGGTGGAATTGCTAACATGAATTACTCTATTTCAAATACAGCAGAATATGGCGAATATGTATCTGGTAAAAAAGTTGTAGATAGTGAAAGTAAAAAAAGAATGAAAGAAGTACTTGCCGACATTCAATCTGGTAAATTTACTAAAGACTGGATGAAAGAATGTGAAGGTGGACAGAAGAACTTTTTAAAAATGAGAAAAGATCTTGCTGATCATCCAATTGAAAAAGTTGGTGCTGAGCTTAGAGCAATGATGCCTTGGATTGGTAAGAAGAAATTAATAGATAGCGATAAGAGCTAATTTTTATTAAAAAGTTTCTACCTACACACGAATTTGTAAAACTAAATCATATCACCTATACTTTTTAAAATTAATAAAGAGAGGTGATATAATGAAAATTAAAAGTTTAATAAAAATACTATTAACACTAACACTAGTATTTGGGTTTTCTTCAGCATGGGCTAAAAACATTAAATGGTCAATGGCAGGTGATAGTTTAACACTTGATCCACATGCACAGAATGAAGGACCAACTACACAAGTATCAAGACAAGTATATGAGGCATTAGTAACTAGAGCCCTTGATATGCAAATTGTACCTCAACTTGCAACTAAATGGAAAGCAATAAACCCAACTACATGGTATTTCTTTTTAAGAGAAGATGTAAAGTTTTCTAATGGTACACCAATGACATCTGAAGATGTGGTATTTAGCATATTAAGAGCAAAACTACCAACGTCTGATTTTAAAGAATATATTAGTTCAATTTCATCAGTTAAAGCAATTGATAAATATACAGTTCAAATTAAAACAGCTGAACCAAATCCAATTCTTTTGAATCAACTATCTAATATTTTTGTAATGTCAAAAGCATGGTCGAATGAAAATTTCTCAACTGCTCCACAAAATTGGAATGCATCACAAGAAACATATGCATCAGTTAATGCAATGGGAACAGGTCCTTTTAAAATAACTTTAAGGGAGCCAAATACTAAAACTGTTTTTAAAAAAAACAGTAAATGGTGGGGAAATGTTGAACACAATCTTACTTCAATTGAATTACTGCCTATAGCTAATGCAGCAACTAGAGTTGCAGCACTACTATCTGGAGAAATTGACCTTGTCACAGACGCACCTGTACAAGATTTAGGACGTATCGGAAGTTCAGCGGGACATAAAGTTGTAAGTACTCCACAAATGCGTACAATTTTTCTTGGCATGGATCAGGGAGCCGACGAACTTAGATCTGGGAATACTGGTGATAATCCTTTTAAAAAGAAGGAAGTTAGACAAGCTCTTTATCAAGCAATTGATATAAATGCGATTAAGAAAAAAGTTATGAGAGGTTTGAGTGAACCTGCGGGAATAATTACATTTCCAGGAGTAACAGGTTACACTAAAGATCTTGATAAACGATTAGCATACGATCCAGAAGCAGCAAAAAAACTTTTAGCTGATGCTGGATATCCTAATGGTTTTGATGTTGAGCTAAGATGTCCAAACGACAGATATGTAAATGATGAAGCAATATGTACAGCCGTTGTTGGAATGTTTGGTAAAATTGGTGTTAACGTTTCTCTAAACTCTCAAACTAAAAGTAAACACTTTAAAGAGCTAAAAAATAAAAAAGGTGATTTTTATATGCTCGGTTGGGGTGTTCCTACTTTAGATAGTCATTATGTATTTCATTACTTATATGACACCGGAGCAAGTTGGAACAGAGTTAACTTTAGTGATGCTAGAGTTGATGAGTTAATTAAAGTTATGGAAGGTGAAGTAGACTTAGAAAAAAGAAATGCTGCAATTGCAGAAGCTTGGAAAATTGTAAAAGATGATATTTCATATCTTCCTTTGCATCACCAGGTAATTTCTTGGGCATCTGCAAATAATGTAAATGTTCCTATTAGACCTAATAACGAACCTTTGTTCAGATTTTCGAGCAAAAATTAATCAATTAAATATAAGCCCTTTTATTTACTATTTATAAAAGGGCTTATACCCAAAACAACACTTCATATTTTGATAAAGTATTTTTTTAAAAGATTGTTTCAATCAATATTGGTTATGTTGGTTGTGGCTTTTGTATCATTCTCTCTTTTCACCTTTGTAGGTGACCCTGTAAATAATATGGTTGGAGAAGAAACATCAGATCTTGAAAGAGCAGAAATTAGAGAAGCAATAGGATTAAATGATCCCATACCAGTTCAATTTACTAGATTTGTAAAGAATGCATCAAAAGGAAATTTTGGGATTTCTTATCAATTGAGAAGACCAGTTTCTGAACTAATATCAGAAAGGTTACCAGCAACACTAGAGTTAGTTTTTATTTCTTCACTTATTGCACTTATATTTGGGACTTTATTGGGGGTTTATACGGGAATAAATCGAAAAAGTTTCGTAAGTGATATTATTTTGGCTGTCTCGTTGCTCGGAGTTTCTTTACCTACTTTTGTAATAGGAATTTTGTTTATATATCTTTTTGCAGTAATCTTAGGAGTCTTACCCTCTTTTGGAAGAGGAGAAGTAGTTAGTATTGGTTTTTGGACTACTGGGCTTTTAACTATCTCAGGACTTAAAGCAATAATTTTACCATCAGTTACATTAAGCCTTTTTCAAATGACCTACATTATAAGACTTGTTCGAGCAGAGATGATGGAAATATTACAAACAGATTATATAAAATTTGCAAGAGCTAGAGGAATTAGTGAAAAAAAAATTCAGTATAAACATGCATTAAAAAATGGCTTAATACCCGTTATTACAATAGCAGGAATTAACATTGGAACACTTGTAGCTTTTTCAATAATAACTGAAACAGTTTTTCAATGGCCAGGTATGGGATTTCTTTTTATTCAGGCAGTTAAATTTGTGGATATTCCAATAATGTCAGCTTATTTAGTTTTTATTGCATTTATATTTGTAATGATAAATTTTATTGTTGATATTCTTTATTATTTCATTGATCCAAGAATTAGAGTGAAATCTGAAAGTGCTAATGGATAATCACAATTTATCATTAATAGACAAAATTAGAGACAGCGATATATATTTTGCTTTTATAAAATCTCCCACAGCGATTATATCGACTGCAATATTGATAATTATTTTCTTTAGTTCATTTTTTGTAGAACTTATTGCACCATTTAATCCATTTGACCCATCAAGTCTCGACTTAATGGAAGCATTCACACCTCCTTCTTGGGAAGAGGGTGGTATGTCAAAATTTTTATTAGGAACAGATGGTCAAGGTAGAGATATGTTGTCAACTATATTGTATGGATCTCGTATTTCTTTAATAGTTGGATTTGCAGCCATCCTATTTAGTTTAATTTTAGGAGTTTCTCTTGGGTTAACGGCTGGATATTTTGGGGGAAAATATGAAATGATAGTAATGAGAATAACCGATGTACAGTTAACAGTACCAAGTATTTTAATGGCTTTACTAGTTGATGGCATTGCTAGAGGTATTATTTCAAGAGAACTACATGATGAAATGGCAATTTATGTATTAATTTTTGCAATAGGAATTTCAGAGTGGCCACAGTTTGCAAGAGTGTCACGAGCAGCAACGTTAGTAGAAAAAAATAAAGATTATATTTCGGCCTCAACAATTATTGGAGTTCCAAATATTAAAATAATGTTTAAACATATTTTACCAAATATACTAAGACCCATCCTTGTAATAGGAACAATAGGACTAGCACTTGCTATAATTGCAGAGTCAACTTTAAGTTTTTTGGGAGTAGGTGTTCCACCTACAACACCATCTCTAGGAACTCTAATTAGAATTGGAAACGACTTTTTATTTTCTGGAGAATGGTGGATAACTTTTTTCCCTGCAATATTTTTAGTTATTTTAGCATTTTCAATTAACCTTTTAGGAGACTGGATGAGAGATACTCTAAATCCAAAGTTAAACTAATGAGCTTTTTAAAAATTGATAATTTAAGTGTTAATTACAGAATGAGAAAAGAGACTGTAAATGCAGTAAAAAATATTAATTTTGATGTAAAAAAAGGAGAGATACTTGGTTTGGTAGGTGAGTCAGGATCTGGGAAAAGCACACTAGGAAGCGCAATAATAAATCTTATTGATGAACCAGGGAAAATTTCTGGAGGAAAAGTAATCCTAGATGGGATCAATATTCATGAAAACGTCGAAGATATACTAAAATATAGAGGAAAAAAAATTGGTTTAATTTTTCAAGACCCCCAAACTTCATTAAATCCTTTATTAACTATAGGTGAACAACTTATTGAAACTATTCAGACACATTTAAATTTTGATTTTAAGGAATCTAAAAATCGAGCAATTAATTTGCTGCAAGAAGTTGGCATTAAAGATGCTGAAAATAGATTTGATAACTACCCCCATCAATTTTCTGGTGGCATGAGACAGAGAGTTGTAATTTCTTTGGCGCTATGTTGTGAACCAGACTTACTAATTGCAGATGAACCAACAACGGCACTTGATGTTTCAATACAGTCACAGATTCTAGAATTAATTAAAACTCTAACTAAAGTGAGAAATTTAGCTGTAATATTAATTACACACGATATGGGAGTGATTTCAGAAACAGCTGATCGAGTTGCAGTAATGAAAAATGGTGATCTTATAGAGATTGGACCAACAAAAGAAATACTTACAAATCCAAAAGAAATTTATACAAAAAGTCTTATTAGTTCAGTACCTCCAACAAATAAAAAGATTTCAAGATTTAAGATAATGGAAAAAAAAGGAAATAATGAAAGAGGTACAAACATTAAAATTTTAGATAGGTGGAATAAAAAAAATTTAACTTATCAAAATTTAGTTGAAATAAAAAATCTTAAAAAAACATTTCAAGAAGGTATGTTTACTGAAGCTTCAAAAAATACAGTAATGGCAGTTGATGACGTCTCTTTCAATATAAAAGAAGGAGAATCGTTTGGGTTAGTTGGAGAGAGTGGCAGTGGAAAATCAACTATAGCTAAAATGATTGTTAATTTATTTAAACCAACGTCCGGAGAAATATTTTTTAATAATATTTCTATAACAAAGATAAAAAAGAATAGTGAAATGATGAATTTTAGAAAACAAATTCAAATGATTTTTCAAGATCCTTATTCTTCCCTTAATGGTAGATTAAAAGTAAAAGATATTATTGCAGAACCAATTAAACTTCATAATCCAAAAATTACAAATAACGATTTAGATAATTATATTAATGATTTACTTGAGTCAGTTGAGCTTTCTAAAAAATCATCAACAAGATATTCTCATGAATTTTCAGGAGGACAAAGACAAAGGATATCTATTGCGCGAGCACTTGCCACACAACCTAGGCTTCTTGTTTGTGATGAGCCAACTTCTGCTTTAGACGTAAGTATTCAAGCTCAAATATTAAATTTGTTAAAAGATCTTCAAGAGCAACTTAATTTGACAATTTTATTTATTAGCCACGATTTGCCGGTTGTTCGCCAGATGTGCGATAGAATTGGTGTTCTCAGAAATGGAAAATTATGTGAAGTATCAGATACAGAGAAATTGTTTTTAGAACCTAAGCATGAATATTCAAAAGAACTTTTACGATTAATGCCAAAAATTGAGTCTATCTACAATTAATAGTCTAATGACCTAAAACGACCAGATTATTTGTGATAGCTGACTAAATATTTTACAATCTCTATTATAGATTGTATTATAGTTTTAAATTATTGACTATGAGCGACAAAGATAAAGTTTTTATATTCGATACCACAATGCGTGATGGTGAACAATCACCAGGTGCATCAATGAGTCTTGAAGAAAAAATTCAAATTGCAAGAGTTTTTGATCACTTAGGGATTGATATAATTGAAGCTGGATTTCCCATTGCTTCTCCTGGTGACTTTGAAGCTGTAACCGCAATAAGTAAAATCTTAAAAAACTCAATTCCATGTGGACTATCAAGAGCTAGTAAAAAAGATATAGATGCGTGTCATGCAGCTTTAAAAGCTGCTCCAAGATTTAGAATACATACTTTTATTTCAACAAGTCCATTGCACATGACGCACAAGTTAAACAAAACTCCAGAACAGGTTATGGATGCAATTAAGGAAAGTGTTACATATGCAAGAAACTTTACTGATGATGTTGAGTGGTCATGTGAAGACGGAACTAGAACGAATATGGATTATATGTGTAAAACTGTTGAACTTGCAATAAATTGTGGGGCAACTACGATAAATATTCCAGATACCGTTGGTTATACAACCCCTTCTGAATATACAAAAATAATCACAACATTAAAAAATAAAGTTCCTAATATTGAAAAAGCCACTTTATCTGTCCACTGTCATAATGATTTAGGATTAGCTGTTGCAAATTCTTTAGCTGGTGTTCAAGCCGGAGCAAGACAAGTAGAATGTACAATTAATGGAATTGGTGAACGAGCTGGTAATGCAGCTTTGGAAGAGATTGTAATGGCTATAAGAACTAGAAATGATTTGATGCCTTACTCAACTGGAATTAAAACAGAATTATTAAGCAAAGCATCTAAAGTTGTTTCGAATGCAACTTTCCCAGTTCAGTTTAATAAAGCAATTGTTGGAAAAAATGCATTTGCTCATGAAGCAGGAATTCACCAAGATGGAATGCTTAAAAACAGAAAAACATATGAAATTATGACACCAGAAAGCGTTGGTGTTAAAAAAACTTCATTAGTAATGGGAAAACATTCTGGAAGACATGCTTTTAAAGAAAAATTAAATGATCTTGGTTATAGAGATGTAACTGATGATGTAATTCAAAGTGCCTTTGGAAAATTTAAAGTTTTAGCTGATAAGAAAAAACATGTTTATGACGATGATATTGCAGCATTAGTTGATGACAGTATGGTTTTAGATAAGTATGTAATTAATCTAAAGTCATTAAAAGTTTTTGCAGGAACAGGTGAGCCTCAAAAAGCAGAAATGACTCTTGATGTTTATGGTGAGGTTAAATCAACTTCAGAAACAGGTGATGGTCCAGTAGATGCAATCTTTAAATGTATAAAAGTTTTATATCCACACGATGTAAAGCTGCAACTATATCAAGTTCATGCTGTAACAGAAGGAACCGATGCTCAAGCAACAGTAAGTGTTAGAATTGAAGAAGAGGGAAAAACAACAGTAGGGCAAGCCGCTGATACAGATACATTAGTAGCTTCAGCCAATGCTTACTTAAGTGCTTTAAATAAGATGATTATTAAAAGAAAAAAAACTGCTCCAATAGAGCACGAAACTCAGAAAGTGAAAGGTATATAAGATGGCTAATTGGTTTAAAACTTTAACAAATGTTTGGAGTCAGGATATGGCGATTGACCTTGGTACTGCTAATACACTCGTTGTACTTAAAGGACAAGGTGTGGTTTTAAATGAACCATCAGTTGTTGCTATTGCTGAGAATATGGGGAAAAAAACTGTTTTAGCTGTTGGAGATGAGGCAAAAACTATGCTTGGAAGGACTCCAGGAAATATTAGTGCAATCAGACCGTTAAGAGATGGAGTCATTGCAGATTTTATTGTGACAGAGGAAATGATCAAACATTTTATTAAAAAAGTTCACAAAAATAAAACTTTTGCAAACCCAAGAATTTTAATTTGCGTTCCAACCGGGTCTACACCAGTTGAAAGAAAAGCAATTCAAGATAGTGCACTTGCAGCAGGTGCCAGAAGAGTACAATTAATTGAAGAGCCAATAGCTGCAGCAATTGGAGCAGGATTACCAATTTCTGAAGCAACAGGATCTATGGTTGTTGATATTGGTGGAGGTACTACTGAGATAGCTGTTATGTCATTAGGAGGTTTGGTATATTCTAAATCATTAAGAGTTGCTGGAGATGCAATGGATGGAGCACTCGTAAATTATATGAGAAAAGAATACAACCTAATGATTGGTGATAGTACTGCTGAAAAAATTAAAAAAGAAGTTGGTACAGCTATTCCATCAAATAGTAATACTTATGCTGTTAAAGGAAGAGATTTAAGATCAGGAACACCCAAAGAAGTAAACATTACAGAAGAAGATACGGCAGAAGCCTTAAATGATATATTAAAGGAAATGGTAAATGGAATTAAAGACGCACTAGAAAATACACCTCCTGAATTATCGGCTGATTTAGTGGATATGGGATTAACATTAACTGGTGGTGGAGCTTTATTGAAAAATATTGATAAAAGATTTTCCAAAGAAACAGGACTACCAGTATTTATAGCAGATGATCCATTAGCATGTGTCGCAATTGGTACTGGAAAAGCTTTAGATCAAGAAGAGACCTTCTCTACCATGTTATCTGAATATTAAAAACAATGGAATCCAGTAGAGATGATTTTGTAATTGCAATTAGATCTGCCTTTTTAAAAAAAGGAACTCAACAAAGATTCTCATTATTGAGTTTGATTTTTTTTTCTATAATTTTTTTAATTCTAGGAAGTTTAAATTTTAAAGCTGTAGACTATGTAAAAATAGTTATTAAAGAGATAGCATATAGATCATCCTTCATAGTTTCTGCACCTGAAAAGTTTGTAAGAGATAATTATATTTTGGTTCAAAATCATTTTAATCTTTATAAAGAAAATGAAGATAACAAATCTGAATTAAAAAAATTACAATCAAAAGATTTATTAAATGAATTTATTATGTCAGAAAATGAAAGACTCAAAAATATAGTTGCAGACTATCTGATAGAGTCAGATATAGTACTTACTAAAGTTTTAAGTGATAAAGGAAGTCCATTTTTAAAATCAGTTATTATTAATAAGGGCAGTAAAGATGGTGTTAAACTTGGAATGGTTGCGATGGATGGCGATTATCTTGCAGGAAAAGCTATTGAGGTCAACTACTTATCATCTAGAATTTTATTATTATCAGATATTAATAGTAAGATCCCTGTAATAGTAGAACCCAAAGGAGTATTATCAATATTGTCTGGAACAGGCCAAGATTATGGAATTATTCAGTATAGTGAAAAATATGTGGATATTAAGAATCGGTCTATTGTTTATACTGCAGGCACTGGTGGTTTGTTTAAAGCAGGAATACCAGTAGGAACAATAAATAAAAACTCTTTAAAAGATGAAATAAAAGTGGATTTTTTTTCAGACTTTTCTCAACTAAAATTTGTAAAAGTTTCCACATTCATAAAAAGTGAGATTGAATGATGGAGATGAAGAATAAAAATAATATAAAAAAAATATTATCAAAAACACCTATACTTCTACTTTTTGTATCTGTTTTAAATGATTATGATTTAAATTATTTAGATTATAAATATTTTTCATTTAATTTTTCTTATATTCTAATTTTTTACTACAGCTTGAAAAAAAGTGAGAGCTTAGGTTATACTTATATTTTTATAGCAGGCTTATTTAATGATGTTGTTGCGGGAACTCCAATTGGTTTAAGTAGCTTGATGTATTTAATACTTTGTGTTGCAGCATCTTATCTTCGAAATATTACATTGAGGCCAAATTTAATTAAAGATAGTGTGTTTTTTCTTATAACAATTTTAATTATAAACTCTGTATTGTTTTTTGCTTTAAATCTAGTTTTTAATTATGAATTAGATTACATTCATCAAATAATAAATATCACATATACATTTTTGTTTTATTTCTTATTTTCAAACTTATTTGATTTTTTTGAAAATTATTTTGTAGGTAACAATAATGTTAGGTGAAAATTATAATGTAAAAAAAGTTCAAATCATTAACAGAAGAATATTTATTATTGGTATTGCTAAATTTATTATATTTACAGGTATAATAGTTAGACTATTTTCATTACAAATTACAGAAAACAAAAAATATTTAACTTTATCTGATAAAAATAGACTACGTGAATGGAGATTACCTCCAATTAGAGGTAAGTTTTTGGATTATTATGGAAATGTTATTGCTGGTAATTTAAAAGTTTATCAGCTGCATGTTATTCCAGAAGAAGTAGAGAACTTTAAATATTTGATGGTTAGGTTAAAAGAAATATTAAAAATTAGTAATAACCAATTTAGGAAAATAATAAAACAAAAGAACAATCAAAAATCATGGGAAACATTAATTATTTCTAAAAATTTAACTTGGGAACAATTTACAAAGGTTAATTATTTTTTACACGATTTAGTAGGTGCAAAACCAGTTCTATCTGTTTCACGCAATTATCCATTTAATGAAAATTATACCCATGTTTTAGGATATGTTAGTGAAGCTAGCGAAAATGATATTATAAATAATGAAACAATAAAAAATAAGCATGTACCAGGTCTTAAAGTAGGAAAAACTGGTCTAGAAAAAACATTTGAAAATGAGTTAATTGGTACAAATGGTATTCAAAGATATGAAGTTAATGCCCATGGAAAAAGAATTAGTCAGCTCGATCATACAGATGGAACTGAAGGTAAAACAATACGACTTACAATAGACACAGAAATTCAAAAATTATGCAATGAACTTTTAAATGATGTAGCTGGCTCAATAAGCGTAATGGATGTTTACACAGGTGAAATTATAGCAATGCAATCCTCACCTTCATTTGATCCTAATTTATTTCTTTTTGGCATTAACCAAGATGATTGGCAGTTAATTAGAAATAACCCATTAAAGCCATTAGTTAATAAAACGTTATCAGGTTTATATTCTCCAGGCTCAACATTGAAACCAATAGTAGCCTTATCTGCTTTGGAAAATGGAATTATTGATAAAAATTTTAGAGTAAGTTGTTCGGGAAAAATTGAAATGTATGGACAAACCTATCATTGCTGGAAGAAAAAAGGCCACGGTGTAGTGAACCTAAAGAGTGCAATGAAACAGTCTTGTGATACATATTTTTATGAAGTTGCAAGAAAACTTGGCGTGGATCGTTTAAAAAAAACAGCAATAAAATTTGGATTAGGTAAAAAAGTTTTAGATGAAACGTTTAATAATGAAAAAAAAGGATTAGTTCCAGACACAGAATGGAAAAAAAATAATTTAGGAAAAGGCTGGGTTATAGGCGAAACATTAATCACAGGTATAGGGCAAGGTTATACTCAAACAACGCCACTCCAACTTTGTCAAATGACAGCTCAACTAGCAAATGGTGGATTTAAGATTTATCCAAAAATAATTGTTGAAAAAAATAGTAAAACTGCTGAAGAAATTAGAATTATCATAAATGAAAATCGAAAAGAATTAAATAAAAAAAAAAATGGATTACAGGATGCAACAGATCTCTTAGGACTTTCAAATGAAAAAAAATATAAACCTTTATTTAAAAATGCTGAGCATATAAGATTAGTTCGTGATGCAATGTTTGCTTCAACTAATGAAGTTAGAGGAACATCTTATTCTTCTAGAATTGAAAATCCTAAATATCAATTTGCTGGAAAAACAGGTACATCACAAGTTAAAAGGATTACTAAATTAGATAGAGAGCTTGATTTAAAAACATTTGAAATTCCTTATAATGAAAGAGATCATGCATTATATATTGCTTTTGGACCATATAAAAATCCAAGATATGCATTAAGTATTGTTATAGAACATGGTGGCTCAGGTGGTTCAGTTGCTGCGCCAATCGCTAAAAAACTTTTTAAATTGATTATAGACAGACATGAACTTAGAGAGAAAGTGAGTATTTAAAAAAATATTAAAAATAAATGCAAAGAAATTCATTCAACGCACAGTTATCTTTTTTTCAAAAAGTAAAAAATTTTGATTATATTCTATTATTTTGTATTTTAGCACTTGGTTTGATTAGTGCTTTTTCAATGTATTCAACAGATGGTGGACAAATTTTATTTCATAGCAAAAGTCATATAACAAAATTTATAATTTTTTTTATAATGATGATTTTTTTATCTTTTTTTAATATAAAATTTTGGCACTATTTTGCTTATTTATTTTACATAGTTGTTTTGTTTTTTTTAGTTTGGGCTTCTTTGTATGGTATTAAAGCTTCAGGATCTCAAAGGTGGATAAATCTATATTTTATTAATATGCAGCCCTCTGAATTAATGAAAGTTGCAATAATAGCTTGTCTTGCAAAATATTATCATCGTATTCAGCTTAACAAAGTTAATAATTTTCAAGTTATATTTGTTAGTTTGATAATTTTAATTTTACCAATTATGCTTGTTATCAGTCAACCTGATTTAGGTACCTCGATTTTGATTGCTCTTAGCGGGTTAGTCGTTGTATGGCTTGCAGGAATAAATGTTAAATATTTTGTTTATTCCTTTTTAGCTTTATTAATATCAACACCTTTTGCGATCGCTTTATTGAAGCCTTATCAGAAATTAAGAATTTTAACGTTTCTCAATCCAGATAGAGATCCTTTGGGAGCAGGATATCAAATTATTCAATCTAAAATAGCTGTTGGATCTGGTGGTTTAAGTGGCAAAGGCTTTTTAAAAGGCACTCAAAGTTATTTAGAATTTTTACCAGAAAAACATACAGATTTTATCTTTACTCTATTTGCTGAAGAACATGGTTTTCTAGGATCAATAGGTTTATTATTAATTTATACAGTCGTTATTTATAGAGTGTTAAAAATTGGCTCAATTTCAAGAAGTTATTTTGCTAAACTTTTTTGTTATGGTTATGGGACTGCAATTTTTATTTATATTACAGTAAATATGTCTATGGTTTTGGGTCTATTGCCTATTGTTGGCTCTCCACTACCTATTATGTCATATGGTGGATCTTCAATGCTTGCTACTATGATTGGATTTGCAATTGTTATGAGTGCAAAAATTAACCACAAACAACTTATAGCATAAATAATTTAGATGTTTATTTGTCGAATTTGTCGCGAGAATATTTAAATTTATAAATTATATAAATAGTTATGAATAAGAAATTAAAAATTGGAATTATTGGTGCTGGTATTCAGGGTATTTCTAACGCATTATTTTTACAAAAAAAAGGTTTTAGTGTAACAATTTTTGACAAAGATGAGCCAGGTAGTCCTGCTGCATCTTACGGTAATGCAGGTCATTTTTCTCCTTATGCATCTGTTCCAATAAATAGACCAGATGTTTTAACAGATGTGCCTGCTATGCTTTTTAGCTCAACAGGCCCACTTGCTCTTAAATGGAACTATGTTCCAAAAATGATTCCTTGGTTTTTAAAATTTATTAGGAACTGCACAACTAAAAGAATGATGCACACTGCTAAAAATATGCATCAAATTTTAGATTTAGCATTGTCTACATATGATGAATTATTTGATGAAATAGATATCGGTGGATTGGTTGAAAAAAAAGGTATTTTATATATTTGGAATGATCAAAGTTTAAAAAGTAGAGACTTAGAGATAAATGTAAGAAATGAACTTGGTGTGGATCAACAAATAGTAACCCCAAAAGAAATTCATGATCTAGAACCAAATATTAAACCCATTTATCATGGTGGTGTTTATTATCAACATGGTAGACATGCTAGAAATCCAAAAAAAATTCTTTTAAAACTTTATGATCTTTTTTTAAAAAAAGGTGGAAAATTTCTAAAAATGAATATTAATGATATTAGACTTGATGATGAAAAACCAATTTTAAAAACTGAATCACAAAGTTTTCTTTTTGATAAAGTTATTATTGCTTGTGGATCTTTTTCAAAAAAACTAACAGATAATTTAGGCGAAAGAATACCCCTTGATACTGAAAGAGGGTACCATATTCATTTTAAAGATTGTGATCATCTTTTAAGTAGACCTGTAATTTTTCAAAATAGAGGGTTTGGCATAACCCCAATGGAACAAGGACTTAGAGTGGTAGGAACTGTTGAGTTTGGTGGGTTAGATAATCCATTATCTAAAGCAAGAATTAAGAATTTAGTTAATAATGCAAAATATATAATGGGTGATTTACCAGAACATGAAGATGAGTGGCTTGGCTTTAGACCAACACTACCAGATTATTTGCCTGTAATAGGGCCTTCAAAAAAATATAAAAATGTTTTTTATTGTTTTGGTCATCACCATTTAGGATGGACTTTAGGACCAATTTCAGGGAAAATAATCTCAGGAATGATTGCTGAAGAAAATACAAATTTAGATTTAAAGCCATATAGCTCTCTTAGATTTAGTTAAGTGACTCAAAATTTTAAAGCTTATTTGATGTTGGTTTTAGCAACATTATTTTGGGCCGGTAATTTTATAGTAGGGAAAGCTGCTTTTGTTGAAAATATTCCTCCAATGTCTTTAGTATTTTTCCGATGGTCTCTTGTTTGGTTAATATTGATACCCTTTACTTATAAAGAGATATTAAAGTACAAAGATGTAATTTTAGAAAATTTACCATTATTATTTTTCTTAGCTTTAACGAGTGTTGGTTTGTTTAATTCATTCACATATCTTGCTCTTGTTTATACACAAGTAATTAATGCTTCACTTTTTAATACTGCTATTCCAGCAATGATAATTTTATTGTGCTTTCTATTTAAAATTGAAAAAACTAATAGGTTTCAAATCATGGGTTTAATTCTTTCAGTAATTGGAATTTTATCAATTATTACCAAACTTGACTTAAATATTTTACTTTCACTAAATTTTAACAAAGGTGATATTATAATGATAGGGGGAGTTATTACCTGGGGTCTTTATTCATCTTTTTTAAAGAAAAAAAAATTTACTTTACCACTTCTTACTTTAGTTCATATTCTATGTACGTTTGGTTTATTATTTATATTGCCTCAATTTTTATTTGAAGTATCACGGGGTCAAATTATAAACTTTGATATTAATCTTGGTTACATTTTAATTTATCTTGCTTTATTTCCTAGCATTGGCTCTTATTATTGTTGGGCAGGGGCTGTTTCTATAATCGGTGCTAATAGAGCGGGTATTTTTTTATCTTTAATTCCTTTATTTAGCACAATTCTAGCAATGATTTTTTTTGATGAAAAATTTTATTTTTTTCATTTCATTGGTTCAGTTTTAATAGTATTAGGTTTATTTTTATCAAACAAAAAAACTAAAAATGCTTAAAGTTGCCATCTTAGATGATTATCAAAATGTATCTCACGAGTTTGTTGATTTAAAAAAACTATCTGGAAAATATGAGTTTAAAATATTTAGTGAACCCTTTGAAGATGAAGCAAATGCTATAGAGCAATTAACAGATTTTGAGGCTTTATTAATAATGAGAGAACGAACCCCAATTACTAAAAATTTAATCGATAATTTAAATGATCTTAAATATATCATAACAAGTGGCTCAAGAAATAAAGCTATAGACTTAGCCGCTGCTAAAAAAAGAAGAGTTATAGTATGTGGAACAGAAATTGATTTTGCTGGTACAACAGAATTAACTTGGGGCTTAATTTTAGGATTAGCTAGAAATTTTAAAGAAGAAATTGATAACATGTATCAAGGCTACTGGCAGTCAACTATTGGCCTTGAACTTAAAGGGAAAATTTTAGGTTTAGTTGGACTTGGAAGAGTTGGCTCTCAAGTTGCTAAAATTGGTAAAGCATTTGGTATGGAAGTTATGGCTTGGAGTGAAAACTTAAACTTAGACACTTGTAAAGAGTTGGATGTCCTTCCGTGTAGTAAAGAAGATTTATTTCAAAACTCAGATTTTATATCAATTCATGTTCAGGGAGGAGAAAGATATAAAGAATTAATAAAACTAAAAGAGCTAGACTCAATGAAGAAAACTGCTTTTTTAATTAATACCTCTAGAGGATCAATTATTAATGAGGATGATTTAATTATAGCATTATCAACTAATGTTATTGCTGGAGCAGGCCTTGATGTTTATGAAAAAGAACCTTTACCAGAAGGAAACAAACTAAGATTTTTACCAAATGTACTGTTGATGCCACACATTGGTTATGTAACTGCAGAAAATTATAGTGTGTTTTATACCCAGATGATTGAAGGTCTTGAGGCCTGTGTAAATGGTAAGCCAATTCGTATTATTGAAAAATAATGGAGCTTCCAGTAGTCAATCATAAAGATTATGTTGCAAAAATTGGTGATGATCACAAGTTTCCGATTAATAAATTTGGTGAACTTGCAAAATACTTAATTGATCAAAAGATTGTAAAAAACTTTTATAATCCACTTGCCTGTTCTTTTGAAACATTAAATCGAGCCCATTCAAAAAATTATATCAATGATATAAAAAATAAAACTTTAGATGAAAATGCAATTAAAAAAATTGGTTTTCCATTAGTTGACAGTGTAGTCCAAAGATCTTTAGTTGCAACAGGTGGAACTGTTTTAGCATCAAAACTTGCATTAAATTATGGAATTGCATGTAACACAGCAGGTGGAAGTCATCATGCAAATTATGATGGGGGAGCTGGTTATTGTGTTTTTAACGACGTAGCAGTTGCTGCACATTATTTATTAGATAGAGGATTAGCTAATAGAATATTAATTGTTGATTTAGATGTTCATCAAGGAAATGGAAACTCAGAAATTTTTAAAGATAATAAGCATGTTTTTACTTTTAGTATGCATTCAAAAACTAATTATCCTGCTAAAAAATCTATTAGTGATCTAGACATCGAGCTTCAAGATAACCTTGAGGATGATTCTTATATTAAAACACTTAAATTTTATCTTAATGAATTAAATAATGAAAATTTTGACTTTGTTTTTTATATAGCCGGTGTTGATATTCATTTTAATGATCGATTGGGTAAATTAAAAATTTCTGATGAAGGAATAAAAAAAAGAGATGAATTGGTAATAGAAAATTTTTCCTCTAAAAGAATACCAATCTGTGGTGTTTTAGGTGGAGGATATAATAAAGATTTTAATAAATTAGTTGAATTACACTCTTTATTACACCAATCATGTGCTAAATTAATTTAAATATGACTAAAAAAATTAACAAAGATCTTACTGCTGAACAAAAATTAGTTTTATTTGAAGATGGAACTGAAGCACCAGGTACTAGTGAATTAAATCATGAGAAGAGAGAAGGTAGCTATCACTGTACAAATTGTGATGTAAAATTATTTAACTCAAACGCTAAATATGAAAGTGGTTCAGGTTGGCCTTCATTTTATCAATCATTACCTGATGCTTTTGAAACTAAAACAGATACTTTATTAGGTTACGAGAGAGTGGAATATCATTGCAAAAAATGTGGTGGCCATCATGGTCATATCTTTGAAGACGGACCAAAACCAACTGGAAAAAGATATTGTAATAACGGAGTTTGTCTAACTTTTAAGCCTAAAAATTAATTTACTTTAAAAGTTCTAGTAATTTATTTTCTTTTTCAAGAGCTCTAGTTTCATCGTAGCCACCAATATGTTGATCATCAAAGAAAATTTGTGGAATAGTTCTTTTACCATTAGCCTTTGTAATCATCTCATCCATTGCACCATCAACTGTTGCAATGTTGATTTCTTTATATTCAATATTGTTTCTAGTTAATAATCTTTTTGCTGCATCACAAAAATTACAGAGTGGACCTGTATAAATTGTTACTGATTTCATGACTTATAAATAATCATTCTTTTTAATTTTACTAGTTATTTCTTTTCTAGAATACTCAAACTTCTTTTTATGTTTAATACTTTTTTGGTTAACTCTTTTTCTCCACAATCTAAAAGAAACTGGCTTTATAGATCGTCTCATAATCTTAATTACTTCACCTTCTGTCTTTCCAGTCTTTTTCTCAATTTCCTCAAATGTGATACGATCTGCCCAAGCAGCCCAGATGATCCAGTCAGGATCTGATATATGGGGTTCTGGATTTTTAACCCTAGTTATGGGGGTGTGACCTTTTTTTTTCATAAATCCTTTATTTTCATTATATTTAAAAAAATTGATTAATGCATTTTATTTAAGGCCATGGTATCTTCAAATTTAGATAGTCCATCTTAGCCATCTTTAGCTCCCGGTTTTTTTGGACTATCCTCAGACCTTATAATGCTCCCTTTAAATTATTTCCTTTTTTTACAGATAATTTTATTTCTATTTATCACCCCAGGTACTCCAAGAATTGTGATCATTTCATATTCTATGAATTATGGAGTTCAAAAATGTATTTGGACAGCACTTGGAGATGTAACAGCAAATATTATTCAAGCAACTTTAGTAATTTTTGTACTAGGATCTTTTTTTGTCGATAATCCAAATTTTTTAAATATGTTTAAGTGGGCAGGAATAGCTTATTTACTTTATCTTGCTTATGATATTTATAATTCAAAGCCAAAAGATATAAATACAAATAATACTACCTCAAAAAGTTTTTTTTCTTTTTTTAAAGATGGTTTTTTAGTTGCAGGAACAAGTCCTAAAGCTTGGATGTTCTTTCCATTAATCTTTCCACAGTTTATTGATTTTAATTCTAATTATATTGTTCAATTTATAATTTTGATCACAACATATGTAGTTTTAGATTTTTTATCTCTGATTGCTTACGCGATACTTGCTAGAAAATTAATTGTTTGGATAAAAGCAAATCCAAAAGTAATAAATACAATTTCAGCGTGTGTATTAATATTAATTGCGCTAATCATTGCTTTTATTCAAAAGTATTAAGTCGCAATCTTTATTACTCTCTTGTTTGTCTTTTAGTTTAGGAGTTTAATTAATTTTTTAAATTTAAAACTAATAGAGGAAAATAAAAATGAAAATCAGAAATATACTAATTACGTTAGTTTCTGCAATTGCTCTTTTAATTTCAGCTTCAACTATATCTTTCGCAAAGGTTGTTGGGGATAAAATTATTTTAGGTGCAGCTGTTTCATTAACTGGAAAATATTCATCTAATGGTGTTCATACTCAAAATGGCTATAACTTAGCAGTTGAGAGAATTAACAGCATGGGTGGTGTTAAAGTTGGTGGAAAAACTTACAAGTTTGACATTATTTATTACGATGATGAATCAAACTCTGGAAGAGCAGCACAACTTGCAGAAAGATTAATCCAACAAGATGGTGTTCAGTTTATGCTTGGGCCTTATAGCTCAGGACTTACAAAAGCTATGGCTCCTGTAACTGAAAAATATCAAGTTCCTATGGTTGAAGCAAACGGTGCATCTAGATCGTTATTCACTAAAGGCTACAAATATTTATTTGCAGTACTTGCTCCAGCGAACTTATATCTTGATGTAGCAATTGATCTTGCAGTTGAAAAAAATGGTGGAAAACCAGTTAAGATTGCAATGGCATTTGAACAAGATGCTTTCTCACAAGATGTGAGATTGGGTATTGTTGAAGCTGCTGAAAGAACTGGATCAAAAATCATTATAGATGACAAGTTACCAAAAGAGCTTAACGATATGGCTGCCACTTTATCTAAAGTTAAAGCTACAAATCCAGATGTTCTTGTAGTTTCAGGTCATACCAAAGGTGCTTTAACAGCTGTTAGACAAATCTCAGAGATGAAAGTTGATGTGAAAATGTTAGCAATGACTCACTGTGATGCTGCTAAATTATCTAAGCAACATGGTAAAGCTTCAGAGTATGCACTTTGTGCTTCGCAGTGGCATAAATCTCTATCATACAAAGATAAGTTCTTTGGTGGTGGCATGAAATATGACGCTGACTTTACTAAAGCTTTTGGATATGCACCACCATACCAAGCTGCTGAATCTTCTGCTGCCTTATTAGTTTTCAAAGATGCGTTCGAAAGAGCACAATCATTTGATACTAAAAAAGTTAGAGATGCTTTAGCTGCAACTGATATGCAAACTTTTTATGGAAACATAAAATTTGCTGCAGGTGGTCAAAACGTATCTAAGCCAATGGTACTTTTCCAAGTATCATGTAACGATGATGGTAGTAAGTGTGAAAACAAAGTTGTTGCTCCAACAAAATGGGCATCAGCTGAGTTGGTACACCCAATCCCATCTTGGTCAGAAAGATAATACCTAATATGCAAAATGCTCCCTAGCAATAGGGAGCATTTTTTTATAAACATTTAAAGAATTTATGGATTTTTTAATTTTCCAAGCTCCTATTTTAATGGTTCAAGCGTCAATGGATGGAATACTTCTTGGTATTTTGTTTGCATTAATTGCTTATGGAATGGCATTGCAGTGGGGAGTAATGAATATAATAAACATTGCTCAAGGTGAATTAGTAATCATGGGTGGATACATTGCGTACTTTATGTATCTATCAGGAATACACCCAGCCTTTGGAGCAATTGTATCGCCAATCATTATGTATTGTGTAGGTTGGGGAATGTACAAACTTGTTATTAACAAAGTAGTAGACAAAGATTTATTTACATCAATTCTTGCAACTTTTGGAATTAGTATTTTAGCTCAACAACTAATGAACTTTGCATTTGGTGCAGATGTTGTTGTTGCTCAATCAAATTTTGGAACAACAATGTTATTTAACAACTCAGTTACACTTCCTAATGCAAAGATATTTTCAGGTGCTATTTGTGTGATATCAGCAATTATTCTTGTCATCTACATGAAGAAATCAAAATTAGGTAGAGCAATTAGAGCAACAGCTCAAAACGCAAGAGCAGCAAAAATTTTAGGTGTTGATACCGAGAAAGTTTATGCAGCAACTTTTGGTATTAATGCAGCATTATGTGGAATAGCAGGAGCATGTATCGCAATCACATTCACACTTCACCCTTATACAGGATTACCCTACACAGTTAGATCTTTCATGATTGTAATTATTGCAGGACTTGGAAATTTACCAGCTGTTGCAATATCTGGTATGGGCCTTGGTGTATTTGAAGAATGGGCAGATTATCTGCTTGGAACAGAATTTAGAATTGCAGCAGTATTCTCGTTATTAGTCATTATACTAGTTTATAGAAGGTTTAAATTAGCCCGAAAAAGAGAGTATTTAAAATAGTGAGTAAAAATACTTTATTATATGCTTGTTTAATAATCTTTGGCTTAGCTGGAGCATTTATATTTCCAGCTTACAAACTTCAATTATCATTTCTTTATATTTTAATTGTTCTAGCCATGACTTGGGATGTTCAAGGTGGACAGATGGGTTACAACACGTTTGGAAATATATTATTTTTTGGTGTTGGAATGTATGTTGCTTCGAGCACTCAAATAGCAATGTTTTTCTCATTAGCTGAATGGACAGATGCAGGTGGAGAAAAAACTTTTGTTCACACTATCCCTCAATTTTTTCAAGGTTTTGGAGTGGGAATACTATTAGCAGGAATTATCCCAACAATAATTGCAGGAGTAATTGGTTATGGAATTTTAGGTTTAAGAGGGCACTATTTTGCAATTTGTACTTTAGCATTAGGAATTGCTGCAGGTGAACTTGCAGGTGGAATTGAAATAATTGGCGCAGGTCAAGGTATGACAGTTCCAGTTTGGCCAAAAGGATTTGGTACTAATGCTTCTTCATCTCAGTTTTTATATTATTTGTGCCTTGCTCTTGCAGTTGTAACATTTGTTACTTTAAAATGGGCTTACAGCACAAGATTTGGTTTAGTTTTAAATGCAATAAGAGACAATGAGGATAAAGCTGAAGCAATGGGAATTCACACAATGAGATATAAAATTATTGGTTGGATGGTTTCAGCATTCTTTGTTGGAATTGCTGGAGGATTAATGGGACATATTAATGGTTACATTGAACCAACTGAAATTGCATTTGCTGGACCAACTTTTGGTGTGTTCATGGTTTTAATGGCAATCCTCGGTGGTAAAGGAACCTTATGGGGACCACTTGTTGGTGCAACTATATTTCACTTATTTAAAGAGGGCTTTTGGACTTACTTCTTGGGCTGGCAGTATGTTGCTCTTGGAGTTTTAATTATCGTAATTGTTGTTTATTTTCCTGAAGGGGTAATGGGATGGTTAAGAGAAAAGTATCCTGAAAGATTTGGTGAAGTTGTAGATGAAGCTGACTTAAAAGCACAGGTGGAACTAAAGTAATGGCTATATTAGACATATCAAATGTGAGTAAGTCTTTTGGTGGTGTTAAAGCCAATGTTGATATTTCAATGTCAGTTGAACAAGGTTCAATTGTTGGATTAATTGGTCCAAATGGATCTGGTAAAACTACTTTATTTAATTCAATTGTAGGAACCTATCCCATCGACAATGGTTCGATTAAATTTGATGGTACAGAAGTTTCAGAACTGCCAGTACCTGTTGTTGCAAAGCTTGGATTACTTAGAACTTTTCAACAAACTAGAATTTATGGAAAATTAAACTGTATTCAAAATATGTTAATCAGTAACAAACCTGAGAATGATGGAATATTATCAGTATTTCAAAAGATACCATTTGATTTAACAGACAAAGCAGAAACGTTATTAAAATTTGTAGGTCTTCATCAAAAAAGAAAGCTTAGAGCTGGTGATCTTTCATTTGGACAGCAAAAATTACTAGAACTTGCAATGGCACTAATGAATGAACCTAAAATGCTTTTATTAGATGAACCAACAGCTGGAATAAACCCTACTTTAATTAATGGAATTATTGACCGTTTAATCAGTGTTAATAAAGACTACGGAATTACCTTGCTAGTTATAGAGCACAATATGAAAGTAATAATGAATTTAGCACAAAGAGTTTTTTGTTTAGCACACGGTCAAATGTTAGCAAACGGAACTCCAGATGAAATTAAAAATGATAAGCGTGTGCTAGACGCTTACCTGGGGGCACAATAATGTCAAATCAATATGATGTATTAGGTAAAGCACCAGGACCAGAAGATTTACAAAAATTATCTCCAGATAATATTCACTTAACTATAAAAAAATTATCAGCTGGTTATGGTAAAATGGAAATACTTCATGATTTTAATTTAAATGTAAGTAAGGCTCAGTCACTATGTTTGATTGGTCCAAATGGCGCGGGGAAGTCTACCATACTTCATTCTATTTATGGATTTACAAATATTTTTTCAGGACAAATAGAAATTGATGGAAAAGACATTACCAACTTAACTCCAGCTCAAAAACTTACATCATGTGGAATTGCTTATATACTTCAAGATAATTCTGTTTTTCCAGATATGACTGTTGAAGAAAATTTATTGATGGGTGGTTATTCCAAAGAAAATACTGACGAGTCCTATGAAGAAGCAGAAAGAATTTTTGAAAAATATGAAAGATTAAGAAATAGAAGAAATCAACCTGCTAAAGTTTTATCTGGTGGAGAAAGAAGATTGTTAGAAATCTCTAGAGCATTAGTTATGAAGCCATCAGTATTGCTTGTTGATGAACCTTCAATTGGTTTAGAGCCAAGGTATATTGACATGGTTTTTGAAATATTAAGAGATCTTCAACAAAACGAAAAAAAAACAATTATTTTAGTAGAACAAAATGCCAAAAAAGGATTAGAGTTTGCAGATATAGGTTACGTTTTAGTATCTGGACAAACTGCGATTGCTGGTAAAGGCGATGAATTATTGCAAAACCCTGATGTAGGTAGATTATTCCTTGGCGGGTAATGATTAATAAAAAATTTTTCTTTAAAGGTTTTAAATCAATTCTAACTCCAGACAGCCCAGCCCTTGCACTTGGTTGTTGCTTTATTGCAATAGGTGCACTTCTTAAAAATTTAGGTTTTAATATTCAGGAAAGTATTTTTTCAACCATGCTTACTTATGCCTTACCAGGTTCATTGGTTATGGCTGAGTCGTTACTAGTAGGAGCATCGCTATTAAATATTTTTTTAGCAGTTTGGTTTGTTAATGCTCGACTTTATCCAATGGCCGTTTCTTTATTTCCATTAATGATGCACAAAAGTCAGCCAAGATGGAAATATTATTTTTCATGTCATTTCATTGCAGTCTCTGCTTGGTTAATAATGAAAAGCAAATACAAAGATATTGAAAAAAAACATAGAATTGATTTTTGGATTGGAATTGGCTGTGCAACTTGGACAACAGCAGTTATAGGTACATTTATTGGATTTTATGCATCAGATTACTTGGATAAAAATATGATGATGGGTCTAGCAATTTTAAATCCAATTTATTTCTTATGTATGATGGTTGGTGCAATGAAATCTATACAAATAGTAGCATCTGTAATATTGGGTTTATTGTTAGGACCAATATTTTATTTTCTATCACCTGAATGGTCAATTTTACTTGGTGGACTTATTGGTGGAACTATTGCTTATTTAATAGGAGAACTAAGTGTCAACTAGCATAGTTCTTGCAATTTTAGTTACATCGTTAGCAACATTCTCTTCTAGATTATTGGGAGCTATTTCTTCTGAAAGAATAAAAGAGACGTCAAAATTATTTAGATATTTTAATTGTCTTGCATACTCAACTTTAGCAGCACTGATTGCTAGAACAATTGTTTTTCCCGTAGGGGTTTTATCTGATGCAAGTTATTTAAGTAGATTAACTGTAGTCTTATTTTGTTTATTCATATTTTTTATTTCAAAAAGAAATTTTGTATATCCAACTGTTATTTCTGCTATTATGATGACAGTGTTAAGTAATTATCTCTAATGGAAAATATTGCCGGAATAACAATAAAAGAACATCAAAATTCAAAAAGAATAATAGACATTAGAATTGAAGATGAAATTTTAGATAAACTAATATTTCCATTTAATAAATTTGATATTACTGCACTTGAGTACAAACCATTTACTCGTTTCACTTTAGCAAAAAGTTTAGACGATCTAACATCTAATAAATTAAGCAAATTTATGAATAAGATAATAAGAGATCGGGAAACAGGTTGTTTTATTATTGGACCAAAGAATATTAATTCTAAGATCGATCATACTTTTTTGGTTAAATTATCAACTGCTATTGCTCATTTGATTGGAATTCCAAATCACGATTCAATGGCCGGAAAATATTATGCTAGATTTACTGTTAAGCATGAGGATAAAAGTGACTCGTATTTAAGAAAAGCTTATACCAATATGGATCTTCATACAGATGGAACTTATGTTAAAGAGGTTACTGACTGGTTATTAATGACTAAAATTGATGAGCAAAATGTAGAAGGTGGAGAGACCGCAATGTTACATCTAGATGATTGGGAACACTGTGAATATTTATACAACGATCCAATAGGTAAACAGAATTTTATTTGGGGTTCACCAAAAAGTAAAAATATAGATTACAAAGTTGAGCACCCTGTTTTTTCTTCTGATGAAAAGGGTAGGCCCAAGATTTCCTATATAGATCAGTTTCCTGAACCTAAAAATATGGAGCAAGGTACGTTTTTACAGAACCTTTCTGATGGGATTGAGGAAAGTAAAAACAAGCTGGTTATTAAGCTTCCAGTTGGTTCAGCAGTTGTCGCAAACAATTATTTTTGGCTTCATGGGAGAAAACCTTTTAAGGAAAATATAGAATTAAGTAGAGAACTTTTGAGAATCAGGGGAACATTTTTTTCAGAATGATTTATTTTGATTTTTTAAATAAAACTTATGATTGTAAGATAATAAATAATCTAAAATGCTTTAAAATTAGCTAATTTAAAGGGTTTTTTTGTTGTAATAATGCAACATTAATCAAAAAAGAGAAAATTTAGATAAATAATAATATATTTTAACAAAGAATTTATTATAAGGTGTCTAGATTAATATTAATAAAGTTAAAGAATAGGGAAAAACATAATGAAAAAAATAATAATTGCGACCCTAATAACACTTGGATCATTTTCAATGGTTTCTGCAGAAATCGGTGTAAATATTGGTGTTACAGGAAGCACTGGGCTTATTTTTGCTGAAGGTAATGAAACTATCGAAACAAACAAAAAAGGTTCAAGCGATGTGACTAATGTATTTGGTCATTCATCATTTTTTATTGAAAAAACTTTAGGAAGCAGATTTAGAGTTGGTTACGATATGGTAAACTCAACACTTTCTTCTGATACAACTGAAGACAGTAAAACTGATAATGCAGCTACCGTTACTAACACAGTTAAAGTTGATTTTAGCAATATAAACACTCTTTATGCTGCTGTGAACATTACTGAAAATTTGTATGTAAAAGCTGGTATGGTTTCTGTTGATATAGATACAAAAGAAACTTTAGGTACAGGTGGTGCTTATGGAAACACGTCTATGGATGGAACTGTAATGGGTCTTGGTTACAATAAGACTTTTGATAACGGTTTTTTCATAAGAGCAGAAGGTACAATTACAGATTATGACGACGTAAAACTTTCTGATACTACTAATACGAAAGAAATTAAAATTACTAAAGTTGAAAGCGTGCTTGCAGGTCTTTCAATTGGTAAATCATTCTAATTAATTTTTTAATTAATTTAAAAATTAAAGCCCCCTTTTGGGGGCTTTTTTTTTACATAAAATATTACAATCATTTCTGATATAGTATAAAAATGAAATTAGGTTTTATAGGCACCGGAAAAATTGCTTCTTCAGTAATTCTTGGAATATGTAATTCAAAAATATCTTTTTCTAAAGTTTTAATTTCCCCACGCAATAAATACATAGCTAAAAAACTTGAAAAAAAATTTAAAAAAGTAACTATTGCAAAAGATAATCATGAAATAATTGACAAATGTAATTGGATATTTTTATCGGTAACTCCCTCAGTAGGAGAAAAAATTATCAAAGAATTCAAATTTAAAGCCAGCCAAACAATTGTTAGCTTTATCTCCACAATTACACTTAAAGAATTAAAAAAAGCAATTAAAGTTAAAGCAAAAATAGTAAGAGCCATACCATTACCACCAATTTCCTTAAAAAAAGGACCTGTACCTATTTACCCACCAAATAAAAAAGTAAGAGATTTTTTTAATAAAATTGGCACAACTGTAGAAATTAAAAATGAAAGATTGTCTAAAAATTTTTGGTCAACATCAGGAATAATGGCATCTTATTACGAATTATTAAGAGTAATGATAGATTGGTTGGTCAAAAGAGGAATTAAACGAGAAAATGCACAAAAATATATAACATCTTTATTTTCAGCGCTATCAGAAGATGCTGTTGTAAATTCTAAAAAAGATTTAAAACATTTAGTGAAAGAGTCCCAAACTCCTAAAGGATTAAATGAGCAAGGTGTCAAAGAGTTAACTAAAGCAGGTTTTTATAAATCATTAGAAACAACACTAAATAATATAAATAAAAGATTGAATAAGAGTTAATGAATAATATTGATTATAACGAACCTATAGCTAAAGAACTTTTAAAAGAAAATAGTCATTTAAGAATAATGACAAAATTTTTAGATAATAAAGAAAATCCAAAAGTTTTAGAATTAGGTGTTGAGAGAGGCTCTTCTACAAAAGCTTTTTTATGGTATCTCGAAAAAAAAAATGGCAAATTATTTTCTGTAGATATTCAAGATTGTAGCAAAGTGGCAAATTCTAAAATATGGAATTTTATACAAAGTGATGATCTTAATAGTAATTACATACTAAAAACTTTTGATGAGATAAAAAAAGAGGGGATAGATTTAATTTATATAGATAGCTATCATGAAAATTACCATGTTTTGAAATTATTAAATATATGGTTTAAGTATTTAAAAAAAGATGGTGCAATTTTTATTGATGATATAGATAGCTATCCTTTTAGAAAAAATAAAGATATATGGAATAGTATAGTTTATGATTTAACAAGTGATATTATAAAAGAGTTTTACTATAATAATAATGAAAAAGTACTTTATACAAAACATTTTGGAGAAAATGGTTTAGGAAAAATATATAAACTTGTGGATTTCAACATCGAAGCCAATAAGACTAAAAAAATTTGGAACTATAATATTTTCATTAAGATTATCTATCCATATCTAAGAATGTTTAAAAAATTAATAAGTCTTAAATAAAGTGTCTGATATTTTAGAAATAAAGAATTTATCTAAATATTTTGGTGGTTTGGCTGCAGTATCAAATTGTTCTTTACAAATTAGAGAAGGGTCAATTACTGGTATAATAGGACCTAATGGATCAGGTAAAACTACTTTATTTAATTTAATTGCAGGCAATTTAAAATCCTCTCAAGGAAAAGTATTATTTAATAATAAAGATGTAACAGATGTTCCCTCATATGAATTGTTTTCAAAAGGTATCTTAAGAACTTTTCAAATAGCACATGAGTTTACAAACCTTTCTGTACTTGAAAATTTAATGATGGTCCCTGCAAATCAGTCAGGTGAAAATTTGATGACAGCTTTAATGAAACCAAGTTTAGTTAGAACTGAAGAACTTGCTGTAAAACAAAAAGCACAAGACGTAGTTGATTTTTTAAATCTGACACATTTATCAAATGAATTAGCTGGAAATTTATCAGGTGGACAAAAAAAATTATTAGAACTTGGGAGAACTATGATGGTCGATGCAAAATTAGTTTTACTTGATGAAGTAGGGGCAGGTGTTAATAGAACATTGCTTAAAGATCTTGGAACTGCGATTCTTAAATTAAATAAAGAAGAAGGTTATACTTTTTGTATGATTGAACACGATATGGAATTTATAAGTAGATTGTGTGATCCTGTTATTGTTATGGCAGAAGGATCTGTCTTATTTGAGGGGACAGCTGAAGAAGCAAAGAAAGATGAAAAAGTTATTGAAAGTTATTTAGGTAGAGGATCAAAACTAAAGGATGAAAATTAATGGCTTTTTTTGAAGGTTTAAAAATGACAGGTGGCTATGGTAATGGACCTGATATTATTAATTCTTGTTCAGTTGATGTTAATAGAGGTGAAATAGTTTCTATACTTGGACCAAATGGTGCCGGTAAATCAACAGCTATGAAAGCACTACTTGGTCTTTTAAATTTAAAATCTGGCTCAGTTATAATTGATGGTAAAGATATTTCAAAACTTTCACCACAGGATAGAGTTAAAGAGGGTATTTCATTTGTACCTCAAACTAAAAATGTATTTTCTGGAATGAGTGTTGAAGAAAACTTAGAGATGGGAGCTTATTTAAGAGATGATAATTATAAAAATATTATAGAAGAAATTTATGAACTATTTCCAATATTGAGAAAAAAAAGAAATCAATTAGTTGGTGAACTATCAGGAGGTCAAAGACAACAAGTGGCCCTTGGTAGAGCGTTAATGATAAAGCCATCTGTACTAATGTTAGATGAGCCTACAGCAGGAGTTTCTCCAATTGTAATGGATGAATTATTTGATCATATAATTAAAGTGAAAAGAACTAATGTCGCAATTTTAATGGTAGAGCAAAATGCTAAACAAGCACTTAATATTTCTGATCGAGGATATGTTTTAGTTACTGGTGAAAATAAATATTCAGGAACAGGAAAAGAATTATTAAATGACTCAAGAGTAAGAAGCTCTTTTTTAGGTGGATAGTATGGATTTTTTAAACGCAATTATATTATTATTAAATTATATTTTTGTGCCAGCTCTTACTTATGGCTCACAACTAGCGCTAGGTGCAATATTTGTAACTTTAATTTATGGAATTCTACGGTTTGCAAACTTTGCAACTGGAGACATGATGGCTTTTGGTACAATGGTTACTATTTTAATTACTTGGTACTTTCAATCAATAGGTATCTCCTTAGGTGTTTTACCAACAGCCCTTCTTGCTATTCCCTTTGCCATAATTTTTATGATTGGCTATATGCTCTTTATAGATAAATTTGTATTTAGTTATTATAGAGTTCAAAAAAGCCCACCAGTTCAACTTGCAATGGTTAGTATTGGTGTAATGTTTGTAACACAAGCTGTGGTCAGAATAATAATTGGTCCATCAGATAGAAGGTTTTTTGATGGAGAAAGATTTATTGTTAAAGCTAGAGAATTTAAAGAAATGACAGGACTTAATGAGGGCTTGGCTATTAAATCTAGTCAGGTCATAACTGTATTTGTAACACTTGTATTGGTTTCCATTCTGTTTTGGTTCTTAAATAAGACTAAAACAGGAAAAAGTATGCGTGCTTATTCTGATAATGAGGATTTAGCTTTATTATCTGGGATTGACCCCAAAAGAGTAGTTATGATTACATGGATTATTGCAGGTATTTTAGCAACTATTGGTGGAGCTTTGTATGGTTTGGACAAAAGTTTTAAACCATTTACCTATTTTAATAACATGCTACCAATTTTTGCTGCTGCAATTGTTGGGGGTATTGGAAACCCTTTTGGAGCATTTTTAGGAGGATATGTTATAGCTTTTTCAGAAATATTCCTCACCTACGCTTATAAAAAATTCTTTATGTATGTTTTACCAGAAAGTATGGAGCCAGAAACATTAGTTCAACTATTATCAACAGATTATAAATTTGCTGTATCATTTTCTATATTAGTGATCGTTTTGCTTTATAGACCAAATGGAATATTTAAGGGGAAGGTATTGTGAGAAAGTACTTAAACGTGATTACAGCCTACACAATAATGATGGGTTTAATTATTTTAGTTGGAATTTTTCAATCATGGAATGTTGCTCTATCAATTTTTAATATGTGTTTGATTTCTGCTGTGATGACTATGGGTGCAAATATTCAATGGGGGTATGCAGGTTTAATTAATTTTGGTCTCATGGGCTATGCAGCACTAGGTGGGTTAGCTGCAGTTTTAATATCAGCTGAACCAGTACAAGAAGCATGGGTTGCAGGTGGTTTTAATATTCTAATGTGCTTAGGGTTAATAGTAGTGATGATATTTGCAATTCAATTCGTATTAAAATATTTTGAAAAATCAAAAATTAGAACTTATGGTATTGCTGTAATTATTATTACTGGAATTGTTATTATAAGAATAACATCAGAGCCAAGCATTGAAGCTATTGAAGGTGTTAACCCAGCAACAACAGGATTTCTTGGAGGATTAGGATTGCCAATTATGTTCTCTTGGATTGTCGGTGCTTTTTTTGCTGGAGGTCTAGCTTTTGTAGTTGGAAAAGTTGCGCTTGGGCTACGTGCAGATTATTTAGCCATTGCTACATTATTAATATCAGAAATAGTTATAGCTATCATTAAACATGAAGACTGGTTAACAAGAGGAGTTAAAAATGTAATTGGATTAGATCGACCAGTACCTTATGAGGTTGAGCTTCAAACAAAAGAATGGTTTATAAATCTAGTTGCAAAGTTTAATTCTAGTAAATTAGATTTAATTTCAGTTATATCTGATAAGCAAGCGGCTCTTAATCAATTAGTTATTGAAGGATCATCAGTATTTGTAAAACTTTGTTATTCAGGATTGTTCTTAGTGGTAGTTATAGCTCTTTTAATAATTACTCAAAAAGCTCTTTATTCTCCATGGGGAAGAATGATGAGAGCAATAAGGGACAACGAAGAAGCAGCAAATGCTATGGGTAAAAATGTTGTTAAACAACATTTATTAATTTTTATTTTAGGTTCAGCAATTGTTGGAATTGCTGGTGCAATGTTAGTTACTCAAGATGGTCTATTTACACCAGGTAGTTATAGGCCAATGAGATATACTTTTTTAATCTGGGTTATGGTTATTGTTGGAGGAAGTGGAAACAATTTTGGTGCCATATTAGGTGGTTTTGCAGTCTGGTTTCTATGGATTGAAGCAGCACCAATAGCGCTGTTTTTAATTAATTTATTTACTGTAGGTTTAGCAGATACACATTCATTAAAGATTCACTTAATTGAAAGCGTTCCATACTTTAGATATTTAATGATGGGCATGGGTCTTTTATTGATCATGAGATACCGTCCTAAAGGTATACTTCCAGAGAAAATCGAAATAAAATAGGAATATTATGAAATATATTATACTAGGAGCTGCAATAGCATGGGCTATGTATATTGGCGATAAATATTTTTTTTAATGAATAAAAATTTATGGTTGCTGATTTTAAGTCAAGTCTTTGCTTTTACAGCGGCACCGGTAACAGTTTTTTTAAGTGGAATAATTGGTTCTCAATTTAGCCCAGTAAAATCTTTAGCAACTCTACCGATGGCTTTATCAATTGTAGGTATAGCTATTTTTGCAATTTTTGCAGCAAAGGTCATGAGCATAATTGGACGTAGAGCCGGCTTTATGCTTGCATCTATAGGGAGCTCATTGTCATCATTACTAGCTGCTTACTCAATAATTAATGAAAGTTTTATTCTTTTTAATTGTTCATGTTTTTTACTTGGAGCAGGAGTGGCTTTTAGTCATCAATATCGTTTTGCAGCAGTTGAAACAGTAAAAAAAGATATGGCACCTAAAGCAATATCAATAATATTGTTAGCAGGAATAGGTTCAGCTTTCATTGGACCTAATGTTGCTAATATAACAAAAGATATCATTTCTGAACATCTATATGCTGGATCTTACATTGCGCTTGCAGCTTTAACTCTTACTTCAACAATTTTTTTATTATTTTATCAAGATGGACATAAACCAAATCGTATTAATAAAAAAATCAAACGTAGTTATTTAGAATTAATTTCTCAACCAAGATTTTTACAAGCTTTAGTAGCCTCTGCATTTGCTTATGCGGTAATGTCATTTTTAATGACTGCAACACCAATAAGTATGCATGTAATGGAGAAAATAAGTTTAACTAAAACAGGAATTGTAATTCAGCTGCATATTGCAGCAATGTTTTTACCATCACTAGTCACAGGAAATTTGATAAGAAAATTTGGTCATAGTAAAATAATGTATGCAGGTGTAGTTTTATTCCTAGTAACAATTTCAACAAGCTTATTTGAGCAAAACTTTGTTAATTATTTAATTGCTCTAATATTTTTAGGATTTGGCTGGAATTTTTTATTTATATCTGGAACAAGTTTATTAGTTCTATCTTATAGAGAAGATGAAAAATTTAAAGCACAAGGTTTTAATGATTTAATTGTTTATTCTATTCAAGCAGTAGCAAGTTTATCAGCAGGAATTTTCTTAACGTTAACGAGTTGGAAAACAATGAATTTAATTTGTTTAATCTTTTTAGCTATAATAATTTTATCAACATTAAGAGCAGATTCTAGGGAAAAAAGATAAGATGGATCTTTTATCTTATTTTCAACTCAGCTTAGTCGAAATTTACTTCATAATATTTACAGTATTTATTGCTTCTATAATAAGAGGTTTTAACGGCTTTGGTTTTTCAGCTACATGTATTTCTGGTTTTTCTTTTATTCTTCCAGCAATAGAAATAGTTCCAATAATTCTAATACTTGAGGTATTAATTAGCATCTTTATGATTCCATATGTTTGGACCAAAATTGATTGGAATTTTGTTTTTAAAGTACTACTAGGAATAATTATTGGATCTCCACTAGGTCTTTACTTATTAAAGTATTTATCTTCAGATGTAACGCACCTATCTATTTGTTTACTAATAATATTTTTTTCATTGTTACTAATGAAAGGGTACAAAAACATTAAAATCAATAATGAATTTGCAAAATTTTATACTG
The DNA here is from genome assembly GCF_047720265.1 of Candidatus Pelagibacter sp. Uisw_134_02. Lineage (GTDB taxonomy): Bacteria > Pseudomonadota > Alphaproteobacteria > Pelagibacterales > Pelagibacteraceae > Pelagibacter. The sequence continues at coordinate 891,934 of NZ_CP159813.1, read as the reverse complement.
GAATATTTTCTGGAACATTGAATGGATTAACCACTTTAGGAGGTATGCCTGTTGCTCTCTTTCTTTTAATCACAAGTATTCAGCCTGCTATAATCAGGGGTTCTTTGGCGGCATTATTTTTCTTAACAGATATTTACGCTTTTATTCTAAGTTTTTTTTCAGGAATTGTTGATATAACAACTATTTATAGGACACTTCCATTGATCATTGTCTTACCTATTGGAGTTTTCATTGGAGATAAATTTTTTGTTAAAAGTAAAGAAGAGACATACAGAAAAATAGTTTTTTATTTTCTTATATTCATTTCAATATTGGGGAGTTTTAGAGCTATCAGTAATTTTTAGACAAAAAAACCCCCAGCAATTTTGTCGCTGGGGGTTTTAAAATTAAGATTTTAATTATCTTTGTTTCTTATTTTTAAATTTTCCACCTTTGATTTCTTTTTCTAAGAAAGAACCTTCAGCTTCACCAACTTCTGTAAATGATACTCCAGTAGCACCTTCGTAATCAACTTTTTTACCTTCAGCTAATAAATCTAAAGCTTTTTTAAGTTCACCTGGATAAATTTTAGTTCCAGGACCGTTAGCAACATCCATTACATTTTTAGCAATAGAAGCTCTATCAGCTGATCCACCTGCTTGAATTGCAAGAACAATCAAAGCTCCAGCATCATAAGATTCACCCGTGTAAGGTCCAGATGAGTCGATACCAGCAGCTTTTGCGATAGTTGTAAAAGTACCTGCTGTTTTTTTATTCATTGAACCAGGCATTGAGCCAAAAGATTTATTCAAATCTTTTCCAAAAGCTTCTGTTAAAGAGTCACCAATCATACCATCAGATAAAATAAATTTATCAAACGCACCAGAGTCTAAAGAACCTTGTATAATTCCTTTTCCACCTTGGTCTAGGTAACCAATTACTGCGACTGCATCACCGCCTGCTGCGGCTAAAGTAGCTACTTCAGATGAGTAATCTGCTTTTCCATCTTCGTGAGCTGATACAGTTGTTACTTTAATACCATGAGCTTCGACTGCTGCTTTATAAACATCAGCTAAACCTTTTCCATAGTCATTATTTGTGTAAGTAATAGCAACACTTTTAATTTTTCTATCTTTTGTAATATCAGCTAAAACTTGTCCACCCCTAGCATCAGAAGGGGCCGTTCTAAAGAAGAACCCTTTATCATCTAAAGTTGTAAGTCCTGGTGATGTTGCAGAGGGTGAAATCATTACCACACCATTTGGTACAGCTACATTTGATGCAATAGCACCAGTTACACCCGAACAGTCAGCACCCATAATTGCTGCTACACCTTGTGCAATAACACCTTCAGCTGCTGCCGTTGCTGCTGCTGAATCAACACAAGTTGAGTCTGCTCTTATTACTTCAATTTTCTTTCCACCTAGTAATGAACCTGAATCAGAAGCTTCTTTAAATGCAAGTTCTGCAGATGCAGCCATAGCTGGTGTTAGAACTCAATAGGACCAGTAAATCCTAAAATAATTCCCATCTTAATTGCGTGTCCATCAGCAAATACGTTCGATGTGAAAGTTGACACAAACATAAATGCGGCGATAAATAGTTTTTTCATTATTTTCCTCTTTGATTGTTAACAATTTATAAAAAGCTAATTAAATTATGATTAATCTAATAATTCAATGAGTAAATTATCTTATTTTATGTAGCAAAAAGACCGAAGTTATTACAATTATGCCACCCAATATGAACAAAGTAGTTGGCACTTCACCAAATACTAAAAAAGTTAAGACAATACCAAAAATAGGAAATAAAGAATAGAAAGGAAAAATTTGCCCAACAGTATAGAATTTGTAGAGATAAAACATTAAAAGATGTGCACACAGAGAGACTATAATAGCTTGATACGAAATTAACATCCAAGATTCTAAATTAATACTTTTTATATTTAACAATATATTTCCTTCAATAAAGTAAGAAATAATTAATAAGATTGTAAAACCAAAGAGAGCGACACTTGCATTGAGCATGCTTGTATTTAAATTTTTTAATTGTCTAGAGTAGACTTGAGCTAAACCAAAAAATAAAGCCATTAAACTAGCAAAAAATAAACCAATAAAATTATTACCGAGCTTTGGATCGAAAAATATTATTACAATTCCAACAAAGGCTGTGAATATAAGAATCCATTTTTTTGAGTTTATATTTTCTCCAAGCATTAATGCACTTGCAAGAATTCCAAAAGGTATAGCTAATTGTGAACCAACAATTATTGGAGATATAATTGTTGAATAATAAAGTGACAAGTTCATAAAAACATAAACCAACACACCCATAGAAATTGAAAAAGCTATTAGTGAAGTTATATGTTTTTTTTCTGGTAATTTAAATCTCCAAAACGGTATCAAAATAATTAATACCAAACCCATTCTAAGTGAAGCCATAAGAATAGGTGGTACAGAATTGTTAAGTGCTAATTTAGCAACTGGAAAAGCACTCCCATGTGCAGCCATTATAAATAGTAAAACTAATATATGTTTTAAAGGCATTATCTCATTGAAAAGGGATCAAGAGAGGGCTCATCAGAAGTATAAAACCAAGTTGTTTTTACTCTTGTGTAATCTTTAATGGATTCAATGCCTGCTTCTTTTCCGTATCCACTATCTTTTATTCCCCCAAAAGGAGCTGAAGGAGATATTAGTCTATATGTATTTACAAAAGTAATTCCTGCACGAATTGCTTTTGAAACTCTCATGCCTCTTGCAAGATCACTTGTATAAACACCTGATGATAATCCATATTGGTTATCATTCATTTGTTTTAAAACTTCTTCTTCTGTGTCAAATTTCATTACTGATAAAACTGGTCCGAATAACTCATTTTTTGCTGTTGGAAGATTGTGGTTATCACATTCAATAATAGTTGGAGGAAAGTAATAGCCTTCATTTGAAAATGAATGTCTTTTACCACCACACTTAAGTTTTCCGCCCTTCTCAATAGTTCGTTTTATATTTTTTTCTATAATCTGTAATTGTTTAAAATTACTTAAAGGTCCCATTTCAGTTTCTGAGTCCATTGGTGCACCAATTTTTATTTTTTCTGTTCTTTGTACAAGTTTAGATAAAAACTCATTATAAATTCCTTTTTGAATATAAAGCCTTGAACCAGCAATACAGCTCTGTCCACTAGCACCAAAGACTCCTGCAACAATGCCGTTAATAGCATTATCTTGTTTTGCATCGTCAAACACAGCAACAGGGCTTTTACCTCCAAGCTCTAAACTGACTTCAGATAAATTTTCAGCAGAATTTTTAATTATATGTCTTGCAGTTTCAGGTCCGCCTGTGAAAGCTATTTTTTCAACAAGATTGTGTGTTGTTAAAGCTTTGCCACACGGATCTCCAAAACCAGTAACTACATTTAAAACTCCCTTTGGCAAACCAGTTTTTTCAATTAATTTCGCAAATTCAAAAATTACTGCTGGCGCTAACTCTGAAGATTTAAGTACTACAGTATTTCCCATCGCAAGTGCTGGAGCAAGTTTAGTTGCAGTTAAAAACATTTGTGAGTTCCATGGTACAATAGCAGCGATCACACCTATTGGAATTCTAGTTGTAATTGCCTGAATGTTTGGTTTATCAATTGGCAATACTGTTCCTTCAACTTTATCAGCAAGACCCGCATAATAATCATAGTATTCAGCAATATAATTTGCTTGTTTTTTAGTTTCTCTAAATAACTTTCCTGTATCAATTGTTTCAATTTCTCCAAGCATCTCTGCATTTTCTCTCAATTGATTTCCAATATCTCTTAAAAATTTTCCTCTATCCCTTGGTAGTAATTTAGGCCATTCTCCCTCAAATGCTTTTTGAGCAGCCTTAACTGCTTTATCTACATCTTTTGCACTTGCTTCAGGAACTATTGCCCAAGGTTTATTTGTTTCAGGGTTTAAAGTTTCAAAAGTTTTTTTACTTTCCGAATCAACCCACTCACCATTAATAAACATTTTATACTGTTTTAATTTAGTCATTTAGTTCTATAAAGTTCTTAATAGCTATATTTACATCATCCGCACATTCAATACTACAAAGATGTTTGCCACCTTTAATGACTTTTAATTGACTATTAATAATTACTTTACTTAATTTTTTAGACATATCTATTGTAGATCCCACATCGTTTTCACCAGTCATAACCAATGTGTTAACTTTGATGTTTTGAAAAGCCTCATTATTTTTATGAAAGACAAAAAGTTTATAAACTTTTAAGAAACTTTCCATATTATTTTTTTCTAATATTGAACTGATTTTTTCATAAGTATCTGGATTTTTTTCCAGATATTTATCTGTAAACCATCTTTTTAATGCTTGCTTTGAGAGTTTTAAATTTTTTTTGGATAAATTGAATCTGTCATTAACAATTTTTTGCTGTTCTTCACTTCTCTTAAATATTGAGCCAAGTAACGTCAGTGACTTAAGTCTTTCATTATATTTAGTAGCAAAATTTCTAGCTATTAATGAGCCTATTGAAAATCCAACTAAATGAATTTTATCAAATTTTAATTCTCTTAATAGATCTACTAATTGTTCTGAAAAATCATCAAAACTTATATTTGACTTATTTAAGGAAGTTTTACCGTGGCCTAAAATATCAAAAGAAATAGTAGTGCTGTCCTTAAAATAATCTAATTGAGGTTTCCAAATTTCATGAGTTAAACCTACGCCATGAATAAATACTATTGGATATTTTTTATCAGTTTTATTTAATAGATAAAAAGTTCCTGATGAGTCAGTGCCATTTATCATTAAATCTACTTGGGCTCGATACCCATTTCTTTCATATCTTTATATCTGTCACCAGTTCTTGCATGAGCTCTTCCGCTTGAAGCTCCACCGATTGCTATGACAATTTCATCATCAAAAGGTGCATCATGAATTGTAAATTCATGAGTTAAATAATAAGGCCTTAAACCGGAATCAGTTTTATGCATCATGGGGATAGAAATTTTAGATCCTGCAGGACCCCTAGTATTTGTAAAACTAAGATAAGAAGTTCCTCCAACTGCATCTCTAAATTTATTCCCAAACCTCAGTGTATGAATAAATGCTGAAGCATGCTCTATTTCACCACTTAATCCTACAATACCAGCCTTACCATAAGCTAAAATTTTTTCTGGTGATCCTATCTCTTTAATTAGTTCTGGAACCAGTAAGTCACCTAATTTAGGGGCCAAATCTAAAATAGCAGGTCGTAAATCTTCAACAAAGCCCTGTCCATGCCATGGGTTTTTAAAAACTGCAGCTACTGAAACTAATAAAACTGGTTCTTTTGCTTTTTTACCACCTTCAATGAAAGTTTTATCGACAAATTTAGTAAATTTCCTTAAATTAATGTTCATATTTTTTTATTTATATCACTTGAGCAATAACTAGCCAGGCATTAACATTTTTGCTTGCAATATAGTCTGATTTAAAAAATTCAATTATTTTCCAAAACTTCTTATCTTCTAATTCTTTAATCTTTTTGTCAAACCCATATTCTTCATAAATTCCAAGATTAATAGTAAAACAAATATACGATTTTTTTTTACAAATTCTAACCATTTCATCAAGAACAGGAGGGTTCACATGGCCATAAGTGAAAGTTCCCACACAAGTTATCCCATCATAACATTCATCGTTAATTTTAACTTTTTGATTTAAGTCTATTTTAAAAAGATTTTCATAAACATTCGCTGGTACTAAATTTATCATTTTTTGTGAAAAATCAGCCCCATCAATATTTGTAAAGCCATTATTTTTAAGCTCTATTCCAACTAAACCGGTTCCACAACCTGCGTCTAATATTCTAATGTTTTTTATTGAGTTATATTTTTTAAATAGCGCTACTGTTTCTTGAGGTCCAGAATATGCCCAATCGACCATATCTTTGTCATATTTATTTTTTTTAGTCCATTCATCATAATAATCTTCAACTTCTTTTCCTGCTTTTAATTTATAAATTGGAAGTTTATTTCCTATATCTTTTTGTGACATTTATTTTTTTCTATATTTGAAACTATCTTTTCTAAAACTGTATAACGCATTAGGATCTACATCAACGTCAATTACAACAGGTTTGTTACATTTTAAAGCAGCTTTAATCACATGACTAACTTCTGAAATTTTCTTTATTTTGAAACCTTTTGCCCCATAAAGCTCTGCAACCTTGTCAAAGGCAGGACTTTTAATGTCAGCACCTAAATATCTTTTTCCAAAAAAATCTTTTTGATAAGCTTTTTCTGCACCCCAGCTTTGATTATTCATTACTATCGTAATTGTGTTTATTCCGTACTCTACAGCAGTACTTAATTCTGAAATAGTCATTCCAAAACCACCATCACCCATAAGACTAACAACAGTTTTTTTAGGTTTTGCAACCTTTACTCCTAACCCACATGCAAATGAAAAACCAACTAAACCAAAATCTAATGGAGTAAATAGAGAAGGAGGATCATAGTACTCAAGAGAATCTGTTGCTTGTAAACACAAAGTTCCTGCATCTAATGTAATTAAAGAGTTTTTAGGAAGAACTTTTCTCAATTGTTTAAATAAATCTTTAGGCTGAATTGGAAATTTTTTTTTTATACTAACTATATCTCTTTTAAAAATAAATTTCTTTTTTTCCTTAAAAAACTCTTCAGTCCAAGCTTTTATATCTAAAATAATTTTTTGTTTTTTAATTTCTTTAAAAATTTGATTTGTAGCAGTAGCTGCATCAGCGTGAATTCCAACAGAAATTGGAAAATATCTTCCTAGCATTTTCTTTTCTAGCTCTATTTGAATAATCTTAGCTTTTTTATTTATATTATCATAAGAGTAAAAAGTTGAATTAAACCCAAGTCTTGTTCCAAGAGCGATTATTACATCTGCTTCCTTTACAAGTTTTGATGCAACAGGGTTTCCTCTTGGCCCCATTTGGCCTGCGTTTAGTTTACAATTGAAGGGAATTGCATCCCCATGACCTGCTGCGGTTACTATTGGGACATTTAAGTATTCAGCCAATTCTATTACTACTTTGTGTTGTGCTGTGTACTTTATTCCACCACCTGCAATGATTACAACTTTTTTAGAATTTTTAATTATCTTAACAGCTTTCTTAATCTTGCTAATTTGACCTTTAATAGAACTTGAATTTTTGTATGAAGTTTTATTGGTGCTTATATTGAAATTTTCATAAGCTGCCAAAATATTTCTTGGTAAATTAATACATACAGGTCCTCTTCTTGGGGACATTGCTGTTTTAAAAGCTTCACTTATTATGTTAGGGATGTTTTTTGTTTTTTTTACTATCCATGTTTTTTTTGTAATGGGACCAAACAGTGATAATTGATCTAAACCTTGAAAAGCATCTTCTACATTATCTTTTGTTGAATATGATCCAGCTAAAGCAACAACAGGAGAAAAAGCAGCTTTTGCTTGGGCTATACCAGTCACCAAGTTTGTTGCGCCAGGACCATTTTGACCTGCTAGGATCACACCTGGTTTATTTAAAGCTCGTGCATATCCATCGGCCATATGAGTTCCAGTTCTTTCATCTCTTACGCCAATAAATTTAATACTTTTCTCGTGGTATAAAGCATCAAACATTTCCATGGTAGCTGAACCAATTAATCCAAAGACATGCTTAACATTTTCTTTTTTTAAAGACTTAACTGCAGCTTGGCCACCAGTTAACAGCTTTACTGTTTTTTTCACGAAACTTTTTTAACTTCAGTATCTATATCGTCTTTGAAATTAGGCATTACTTTTTCAGTGAATAGTTTAATACTTTTCATGCAGCTCTCGTGTTTAATGCCTGGAAAGTTTGACCAAACATGAAGATTTTGCAAATTAAGTTCTGATTTAAGTTCGTGAATTTTATCAGTTACATATTCGGGTGTTCCAAAAAGCATATTACGTTTATGTAAAAAATCGTAATTTAGTAAATCTAACTTTCCTTTTGTGACTGGTAATTCTTCACCTGGATCCATGTGGTTTCCAAGTCCTCTCCAATGACAAACCCATTTCATGTAGTCCACCATATGCTGACCAGCTTTTTCTTTAGCTTCTTCCATTGTATCTGCTACAAACATATCTCTAACTAAAGAAATACCTTCACCCATGGGTACATTTCTTTTTTCAGCTTCAGATTTTGCATTTTTAAAAGCTTCAAATTTAATTTTAAGAGCTTTTACTGTTGGGATCCACATTATGATATTTAATCCTTGCTGAGCAGCCCATTCAATTGATCTAATTCCATCAACAACTTGATGAATTGGAGGATAAGGTTGCTGATAAGGTTTTGGAAGAACACTAATATTTTCCATAATACTTGTTTCAAGGTTTACTAAATCTTTATTTGGTGGACTCATATCATGTTGCCAAACATAATCTGGAGCAGGGTAAGTATAAAACTCACCTTTATGATTAAAAAATTTTTCTTTCCAGGCTTTTTTTAAAATTGTTAAAGTTTCTTCGAAGAGTCTAAAATTTTTAGCCTGATCTTTCATATCAGCTTCTTTGTTTAAATTTATAGCTTCTCTTCCATAAATTCCTCTACCAATACCTACTTCAACTCTGCCTTTTGATAACTGATCTAGCAAAGCAATATCTTCAGCCATTCTAATTGGATTATGAAAAGTAATTACATTACATGCTTGACCGATTCTAATATTTTTTGTTCTTGCTGCAGCATCTACACCCATCATTAACGGGTTTGTAAGAGACTCCATTCCTTCATGATTAAAATGATGCTCTGTATACCAAATGGAATTCCATTTGTTTTGATCACAATATTCTGTGATCTCTCTAGTTTCGTCTAATAGTTTGTCGTATTGTTTATGTGTCCAGTTAGTAGTATTACAAAAATATCCAAATTTCATTCAAACCTCCTTAAATCATTAAATTTAAAGACGACTGATCCCACTTTCGTATTCTTTAGTATCTTTTAAACTTCAAGTAACGACGAGTTATGTATCGCTTATAAAATTATGATAAATTAACTAGATTAAATAATCAATATATTTATTCTATACATAGCTTATAAAAGTATTATGGAATCAATGAAAATAGACCCAAAATTTAACAAATATCAAAATCCTAAAATTGGTCTCATAGCTCTTGCTAGTGATTATATGATCGAAAAAGACTTTATTAAAATAATAAAAGATAAAAAAATAGATTTTTTTGTTAATAGAATTGAATGCTTTAATCCCTTAACAAAAGAAAACTTAATTAAGATGTCTGAAAAAGTTACCGATGTAACAAAAGATATTCTTCCAGATGAAAAAATTGATTGTGTTGCTTATGGTTGCACTTCCGGAACTATTGCAGCAGGATATAAGGATATTCAAAAAAAAATACAAGATGCAAAGCCAGAAGCTATAGTTACAACTCCAAGTACAGCATCTATTAAAGCACTTAAAATACTGAATATTAAAAAAATTGCAATTTTCACTCCTTATTCGAAAAGATTAAATGATGAAGTATTAGATTTTTTTAAAAAAGAAGATTTTGAAATTAAGGCAAATTCTTATTTTAATATTGAGTCAGATATAGATATAGGGAAAGTTGACCCTAATTATTTATATGAAGTTCTTTCAAAAATGGATTTAAATGAAGCTGAAGCTTTATTTATTTCATGTACTGCGTTACCAGCCTTATCAATTATTGATAAGCTAGAAAAAAAACTAAATATAACTGTGCTTTCAAGTAATCAAACTTTAATTTGGGACACACTTATCTCGATTAAAAATAAAGAAATAATTAGAGGTTTTGGAAAAATTTTTGAAATTAATTAAAAGTATTGTTTAAAAGTTTCATTAATCGAAAGAACTCCATAATCATTTAATCCACCAATAATTAGTTGAAGAGCAACTATTAAGATGAATGCTAAACCTACATAAGCAATCCATAAATTTTTTTGAATATAGTTTGCTAAATATGTGGCTAAAGCCCCAGTTAACACGACAGATAAAACAAGTCCAAATATCATATAACCAAAGTAACCTTTGGCTGCACCAACTACACCAATTACATTATCAAAACTTATAGTAATATCTGCAAATAAAACTTTATAGATGCTTTTTACAAATGAGGGTTCTGTAGATTTTTTTATTGGTGATTTAATCTTATTTTTCATTTCTACTAAATCTTTTCGTAAATCATTGACAATCCAAATTAAAAGAAATCCACCTAAAATTTTTATATAATAAAATTCAAACAAGTAAGTAGCAAATAGGGCAAAAATAATTTTAAAAACTAAAGCACCCGCAACTCCCCACAATATTATTTGTTTCCTATTTTTTGGTACAAAGTTAGCTGCAATTAAACCAATAATAATTGCATTATCGGCAGCTAAGATAATGTCGATAAAAATGATTTGTGTTAAAATTATAAACTCTTCTATCAAGATATATTGATAATATTAAATATTTATAATAATTCAATAAAAAGTATTTATAAATTAAATATAATTTAGTATTTAGATTTTTTTGTACCTGCAATAATTTCTTTTAGATCATTATATTCTTCACAATTACAACTCTCTAATACTTTCAATCTTTGTTTTGCAAGCTCAATTCTATTGGTTTCAACGTAAAGTTCTCCAAGATATTCATTTATACCTATATGCTCAGAGTTTATTGTCAAACCTTGCAAATAATAAATTTCTGCCATTATAAAGTCACCAACTTTTCTTGAGGTATATCCTAAATAATTAAGTATATCTGGTTCATTGGGGTATTCTTCGTTTGCTAATGTAAAAAAACTTAATGAGTCATTGAATCTTTTTTTCGATTTATCAAACTTTTCTTTTTTTTCATACTTTTTTGCTTGTTTAAGGGCATTAAGTCCTTTTTTATAATTACTATTTTTAACATTTAAGAATGAAATGTCTTCTCTACCGTCAGACTGTGCTCCAGAAGACGAAGAACTTGTTGAAGCAGAATATACTGAATTATTAATAAAGAATGTAATTAGGACAAAAAATAAATATTTATTAATCATAGTTATAAAAATTTTTTTAATTCATTTAATGATTTTAGCTCAAGATCATTTTTAAGTAAATCCTCTTTGATAGATTTTGCAGTAGCTAGTGAGCTTTTATTATCTCCATGTATACACACAGAGTCTATTTCACAGGATATTTGTTTTCCCGAGTAACAATTTAGTGCCTGATTTTTAACCATTCTCAATACGTGCTTTTTTGCTTCCACTGGATCAGTTATTAAAGCATGAGATTTTTTTCTAGAGACCAGATTTCCATCATCTTCATAATTTCTATCTGCAAAAATTTCACATGCAATCTTCATGTTGAAATTTTTTGCAGCATCTTCCATTTTTGACCCAGTGGGTACTAGGTAAATCAAATCTTTATTGATTTCGTTAATTGTTTGAGCCAATACAGTTGCTAGATCAATATCTTCACACGCCATATTATTTAAGGCTCCATGAGGCTTTATATGAGTAACTGCTGAATCATATTTATAAGCAATTTTTTGTAAAATTTCATATTGATCAATTATTAATCTTTTAATTTCTTTTGTTGAAAGATTCATTCTTTGTCTACCAAAGTTCTCTGGATCATTAAATGATGGATGAGCTCCAATACTTACACCATTTTTTTTTGATATTTTAATTACCTGCTTCATTGACTCATCATCACCAGCATGAAATCCACAAGCAACATTAGCAGAATTTACTATTTCAAGTAAATCAGGATCATACTTGTTAGCATGATGTTTTGATTTTTCTCCTAAATCACAATTTATATTTATTTCCATAGCATCAAATGTTGAAGTATAACATGACATGATTAAAAATATATCTAATCTTGGTGACGCAGCTGTATATTGTGATTTTGGTTCAGAGATTAATGAAACAATAAATAGCAATGTAATTGCTTATTTTGAAAATTTGTCAGAATTAATAAAAGAAGAAAAAATTCATGGTATAACAAATCTTACTCCATCTTATAATAAATTAATAGTTAGTTTTGATTTAAAGTTCATCAATTATAAAGATACTAAAAATTTAATAGAAAACTTAATTATTAAAAAGAGTGATAAAAAAAATAATACAAAAATAAAAATTCCAATTTGTTGTGAAAAAGAATTTGGATTAGATTTTGAAAGATTAAACTCTAAATTAAATATTAGAAAAGATGAAATCATCAAGTTATTTTTTAGCAAAGAATATTTTTGCTATATGACAGGATTTATTGCAGGCATGCCTTTTTTAGGTGATATTAGTGAAAAAATTAGGTGTGATCGATTAGAAACTCCAAGAGTTAAAGTACCAAAGGGTTCAGTGGGTATAACAGAGCAGTTTACAAATATTTATACTTTCGAGAGTCCTGGGGGATGGAACATTATTGGAAATACTCCTATGAAAATTTTTGATAAAATGAATTTATCAAAACCGTCATTGATTAAACCAGGCAATAAAATAATTTTTTATCAAATATCAAAAGAGGAGTATTTAGACTGGAATGAGCAATAGTCATTTTGAAATATTGAGATCTGGTATAAACACAACCATTCAAGATAATGGACGAAATCATATGTATCATGAAGGAGTTACTATCAGTGGTGCAATTGATCAAAGAAATTATAAATTGGCAAATAAATTAGTAAATAATGAATTAAATGAAGCTGTTATAGAGTTTGCCTACCAAGGACCACTTCTAAAATTAAAAAATAATAAGATTAATTTTAGCATAACAGGAGATGTGCTCTTCAAGATAATTAGAAAGAATTTAAAAGTTGAAGAAGGGGTATGTTATAAAAATTATATTTTAGAAGAAGAAGACCAATTAGATATAATTTCAACAAAAAATACTGTTTATGGATACTTGTCAGTAAATGGTGGATTTAAAATAAAAAGATTTTGGAATAGTTATTCAATAAACACAAAAGCAAATATTGGCCCAAATAATGGAAAGAAATATTCTACAGAGGATAAGATTTTTATAAAAAATTCTAATTTGAAAAAAATTAAAGAAATAAAATTAGATTATTTTAAATCACAAGATAATATAATTAGAGTTATTAGAGGAACTAATTTTGATTATTTTTCTTTAAAAGCTCAAAATCAATTTTTTAACCAAGAATTTTCAGTTACTAACCTTGCTGATAGAATGGGCATTAGACTAAGTGGTGATAAGCTTGAAAACATAATTAGCACAAACATTAAGTCTGAAGGTATTGTGAGAGGAGTTATACAAGTTCCAGCTGATGGTAATCCTATCATTATGCTTTCTGATCATGGAACTATTGGGGGATACCCTAAAATTGGAGTTGTTATTTCAGCAGATTTAGATCGAGTAGGTCAATTAACACCTGGTTCTACTGTAAGTTTTAAAGAAGTAAGCCTTGAAGAAGCTCAGAATATATTTAAAGCATACACTGAAGATACAAATAAATATTTATATGAAAATAATTAGTAAAATCCCTGGTCCAATATTAGTCTTTATGGGGGCTTTCAGTTTAAGCTTTGGTGGTCTAATTGTTAAATCATTTGAAGGATCTACATTGTGGCAAATATTGTTTTGGAGATCTCTATTTTTTTCTCTTACAGTTTTATTTTTTTTGATAATTACTTATAAAAAAAACTTATTTAAAGCATTTTATGAATCTGGCTTACCAGGGTTTTTTGGTGGTATTGTTCTATCATTTGGTTTTTGCGGTTATGTTTTTGCGATGTATAATACGACAGTAGCAAATACTAATTTTATCATTTCAACACAGATTTTATTTTTAGCTATTTTTGGTTATTTATTCTTAAAAGAGAAAATTTCATCACTCACATTAGCATCAATAATTTTAGCAATTACAGGTGTTTTATTAATGGTTGGTAGTTCTTTATCACCGGGAGAGATGTCTGGAAATTTAGCAGCATTTAGTATGCCAATTACATTTGCTGTCTTAATTATTGTTGTTAGAAAATTTCCAAATGTTGATATGGTACCAGCACAATTTATAGCTGGAATTAGTTCTTGTTTTATAGGTTTTTTATTATCAGAAAAACTAATGATCTCCACACATGATATTTTATTGGGCTTTACAGCTGGATTTTTTCAAGTTGGGTTTGGCTTTATATTTATAACAATGGGTGCGCGTAGCACACCATCTGCTATGGTTGGAATAATCATGTTATCCGAATCGATCCTAGGACCAATGTGGGCTTTTTTATTTGTAGGTGAAAGACCCTCTTTATTTACTTTAATAGGAGGTGGAGTTATTCTTTTTGCAGTAATGTTACAATTCTATGCTTTACTTTTTTCAGAAAAAAAAGAAAAAATTACAAGTTGACTCTGAAGCACATCTGGTAGATTATTAATTTATACGGGAGAGACTACAAAATAGTGTAGCGCCGAAGGAGCAACTACCCAGGAAACTCTCAGGCAAAAGGACCGTAATATATTAACTCTGGAAAGAGATTAAATTCTCGCCGAAGGAGCAAAACTCTCAGGCAAACATACAGATGGGTATAATAGAGTTAATATGGAAAACAAAAAAACAGCACTAAATTCATTACATAAAAAATATGGAGCTAAATTAGTTTCATTCGCAGGTTACGAAATGCCCATTCAATATTCTAAAGGAATTATTGAGGAACATAAAAGTACAAGAGAAAATGCAGGTATTTTTGACGTGTCACATATGGGTCAGCTATTCATTAAAGGAGACGACACATTAGCAAAAAGTCTTGAAAGAATTTTTCCAGCAGAATTAGTTAGTGCTAAGTTAAATCAGTCAAAATATAGTTTTCTGATGAATGAAGAAGCGGGAATTCATGATGATTTAATAATTACAAAAGTAGAAGGTGGTTTTAACATTGTATTAAATGCTGCCTGCAAGGAAACAGATTTTAAGCTTTTATCAAAATTGTTAGAAAATAGGTATGAAATGATTTTAAGCAAAGACTTATCTCTTATAGCAATACAAGGTCCAAAAGCAGTCCAAATATTAGAAAAGATAATCAATGGAGTGTCTGATTTAAAATTTATGAATGGTGATATATTTAATTATCGTAAAGAAAATATTTATATTACAAGATCTGGCTACACAGGAGAAGATGGGTTTGAGATATCGATAAAAAATGATGATGTAGAAGTATTCGTGCAAAAACTTATTGACGAAGGAGCAAGTTTAATTGGACTAGGTGCTAGAGATACTTTGAGGTTAGAGGCAGGGCTTTGTTTGTATGGTCATGATATGAATATTAATAAAAGCCCAGTAGAAGCCAATTTAAAATGGGCAATATCAAAAAATAGAATTCTTGAAGGGGGTTTTATTGGGTGTGAAAAAATTAAATCTCAAATTGATAAAGGGGTTGGCAAGATCCGTGTAGGTATTAAGCCTGAAGGAAGAATTATAGCTAGAGAAAAAACTTCAATTTTTAGTGAAGATGATAAAAATATTGGTGAAATTACAAGTGGAACGTTTGGTCCGAGTGTTCAGGCCCCGGTTGCCATGGGTTATGTGGAAAATTCATTTTCTAAAATTGATACTAAGGTTTTTTTAGAAGTAAGAGGAAAAAAATATCCAGCAACTATAAGCAATTTACCATTTTATAAAAAAAGTTATGTGAAAGGAGTTAGTAAATGAGTGAAGTAAAATATTCAAAAGAACATGAGTGGATAAAATTAGATGGAGACACTGCCATTATAGGAATTACACAACACGCAACCGAAATGTTAGGAGATATTGTTTTTGTAGAGTTACCAGAAATAGGGTCCTCTGTTGCTAAAGATGGTAATGCAGGAGTTGTAGAATCTACAAAGGCTGCAAGCGATATTTATACTCCTGTATCTGGAGAAGTTATCGAAAATAACCAAGCAATTTTTGATGATCCTGCAAAGGTTAATAATGATCCAGAAAATGAAGCATGGTTTTTTAAATTAAAAATTACTGATAAGTCTGAAATGGATTCATTAATGAATAAAGAAGAATACGAAAAATTTTCAAAAGAAAGTGGTAGTTAAATGTTAAAAAATGCTCAAAAAGATTTTATACAAAGACATATAGGTCCATCCGTTGATGAACAAAATGTTATGCTTAAAGAATTGGGCTATCAAAGTCTTGATGATTTAATAAAAGACACTGTACCAGAAAAAATTCTTCTTAAAGATGACCTGGATATTGGAGATCCAAACTCTGAATATAAAGCACTTAGAAAATTAAAGGATATTGCAAAAAAAAATGAAGTTTATTCAAGCTTTATAGGAATGGGTTATTACGGAACTTATACTCCGTACGTAATACTTAGAAATATATTAGAAAATCCAGGGTGGTACACTTCTTACACTCCATACCAACCAGAAGTAGCACAAGGAAGATTAGAAATGTTATTAAATTTCCAACAAATGGTAATTGACTTTACGGGAATGGATATTGCTAATGCTTCGCTTTTAGATGAGGGAACAGCAGCAGCAGAGGCTATGGGCTTAAGTTATAGAATATCTAAATCTGAGACTAAAAAAGTTTTTGTTTCAAAAAATTGTCACCCACAAACTATTGATGTTATCAGAACAAGAGCAGAACCATTGGGTTTAGAAATAATAGTTGGAGATGAAGATAGAGATATTAAAGAAGATATTATATGTGGTATTATTCAATACCCAGGCACCCTTGGAGATATTAAAGACCCAAGTGAAGCTATAAGTAAAATACATAAACATAATGGAAAAGCTGTTCTTGCATGTGATTTATTAGCACTTGCTAAATTGAAAACACCAGCAGAATTAGGTGCTGATATTGCAGTCGGTAGCTCACAACGTTTCGGAATTCCAATGGGCTACGGAGGCCCCCACGCCGCATTTTTTGCAACAAAAGATGAATATAAAAGATCAATGCCGGGTAGAATAGTAGGTGTGTCGGTTGATAGACATGGTAAAAAAGCATATAGGCTTGCCCTTCAAACAAGAGAGCAACACATAAGAAGAGATAAAGCCACGAGTAATATTTGTACAGCACAAGCACTATTAGCAATAGTGTCTGCTGCATATGCTGTCTATCATGGTCCAAAAGGTATTAAAAAAATTGCAGAGAGTGTTTCTCAATTAACTAAAAATTTTGCAGATAAATTAAAACAATCTGGTTATGAACTTTATTCAGATCATTTTTTTGACACTGTAACAATAAAAACTCTAGATAAAACAGAAAAGATATACAAAAATGCTTTAGATCAAGGAGTAAATATCAGAAAAGTGAATTCTGAAATGTTAGCAGTATCTTTTGATGAAAGAAAAAATCTTTATAGAGCAAATCAGCTATTAAAAATTTTTAATTGCTCAGAAACAATTAAAGAATCTATGAATGAAAGTTTATCTAATATTCCAAAAAATTTATTAAGAACTTCAACTTATTTAGATCATCCTGTTTTTAATAGTTATCATTCAGAAACTGAAATGCTTAGATATTTAAAAAAATTAGAAGATTCGGATATTGCTTTAAATAAATCTATGATTGCTTTAGGCTCATGTACCATGAAGCTTAATGCAGTTTCAGAAATGATACCAGTTACATGGAAAGAGTTTTCTCAACCACATCCTTTTTCTCCTGTAGAACAAATGGATGGTTATAGAGAGCTATTCACTGATTTAAAAAATTGGCTAAGATCAATCACAGGGTTTTCGGGAGTTTCATTACAACCAAATGCTGGAGCACAAGGTGAGTTTGCTGGTTTAATGGTAATACGTAAATTTCATGAAAAAAATAAAGAAACAAATCGTAATGTTTGTTTAATCCCAAGTTCTGCACATGGCACAAACCCAGCAAGTGCTCAAATGGTTGGCATGAAAGTTGTTGTGGTGAAATGTGATCAGTATGGAAATGTAGACTATAAAGATTTAAAGAATAAAGCTGAGGAGCACTCAGAAAATTTAGCTGCACTTATGGTTACGTATCCTTCAACACATGGTGTATTTGAAGAAAAAATAACTGATATTTGTGAACTAATCCATAACCATGGTGGACAAGTTTATATGGATGGAGCAAACTTAAATGCGCTTGTTGGAATAGCTAAACCAGGAAATTTTGGTCCTGATGTTTGTCATATAAATCTACACAAAACATTTTGTATACCGCATGGTGGTGGAGGACCTGGCATGGGACCAATAGCATGTAAAAAGCATTTAGAAATATTTTTGCCAAAACATTCTGTTATAAAAGATTGTGGCCCCGTAACTGGAATGGGTGCGGTATCTGCAGCACCTTGGGGTAGCTCTAGTATTTTATCAATTTCATGGATGTATATAAAGATGATGGGCTCTGAAGGTTTAAGAAAAGCATCACAAGTTGCAATACTAAATGCAAATTATATTGCATATAAACTAAAAGACTCTTTTCCAATTTTGTATAAGGGTAAAAGTGGCAATGTAGCTCACGAATGCATCATTGATATTAGAGCAATAAAAAGTGAAACGGGGATTACAGAAGAAGATATTGCAAAACGATTGATTGATTTTGGCTATCATGCTCCAACAATGTCTTGGCCTGTTGCTGGAACAATGATGATTGAGCCTACAGAAAGTGAAAGTTTGAGTGAAATTAATAAGTTTTGCTCTACACTTATAAAGATAAAACAAGAGATAGATAAAATTCAGTCTGGTGAATATGATAAGACTGACAACCCATTGAAGAATGCGCCACATACTCACATTGAATTAACATCAAATGAGTGGGATCATAAGTATGAAAGAGAAGAGGCCGCTTATCCATCTGAGTTTTTAAGAACAAATAAATATTGGCCTCCAGTTGGTAGAGTAGATAATGTCTATGGAGATAAAAACTTATTTTGCACATGTCCATCAATGGAAGAGTACGAAGATACAGCAGCGTAAAGATTTATTTAGATGAAAATTGCTGTTGTAGGCGCTGGCATATCAGGATTGAGCGCTGCTTATTATCTCTCAAAAAAACATAAAGTAGATTTGTTTGAAAAAGAAAATCAGTTTGGTGGTCATGCAAATACAATAAAGGTCGCTTACAAACCCAACAAAGAAATTCCAATAGATATTGGATTTATGGTTTTTAATAAGCAAACATATCCAAATTTAGTTAATTTTTTTTTAGAAAATAAAGTAGAGATTGAAAAAAGTGATATGTCATTTTCTGTTACTGTAGAAAATAGTGGATTAGAATATTGTGGAAAAGGATTAAGTGGAATTTTTTCTAATAAAAAAAATCTATTTAATCTAAAATTCATAAAAATGTTTTTTGAAATTTTAAGCTTTTATAAAAACTGTGAAAAAATAGAAATTAAAAAAATTAAATCAATAACATTAGGGGAGCATTTAACAGAAATAAAAATTTCAGATTATTTTATTAATTATCATATTATACCAATGGTATCTGCAATATGGTCGATGCCACCATATGAAGCAAAACAAATGCCATTATCATTTTTTTTAAGTTTTTTTAAGAATCATGGGTTGTTTAAAATTAAAGATAGACCTCAATGGTTTACGGTTGCAAATCGGAGCAAAACTTATGTTGATAAAATAATAGACCAAGTTAGTGGTGAACATTTTAAGAATTACAATATAAATAAAATTACCAGAAATGATTTAGGTGTTAAAATTTTTTATGGGGAGGAAAATGAGTTCTTTGATTATGATAAGGTTGTAATAGCAACCCACGCAGATGAAGCATTAAAGATAATTGATAATCCAACACTAGACGAGGAGACAATATTAAAGAAATTTAAATATAGAGCAAACACTGCTGTAATACATTTTGATGAAAGTGTTATGCCTAAAAATAAAAAAGCATGGTGTGCTTGGAATTCTTCAATGGATTCAGCTAATAATGAAAAGACAGCTGTAACATATTGGATAAATCAGTTGCAAAATTTAAAGATAGATAGAGATATCTTTTTAACAATAAATCCATTTAAAGAAATTCCAAATAATAAGATATTTAAAAAGGTAGCATTTACTCACCCTTATTACGATACAGAAGCATTAACCAATCAAAATAATCTCTATAAAATTCAAAATAAAAAAAATATTTTATTTTGTGGCAGCTATTTTGGTTATGGTTTTCATGAGGATGGAATAAAGTCGTCTATTGATATGCTAAAAACACTGAATGATTAAAAATTCTTATATTTACACAGGAAATGTAATTCATAAAAGATTTAAGCCCAAAATTCATAGCTTCAACTATAGTGTATTTTCGCTACTTATAGATTTATCAGAAATAAACCTATTACACAAAACACTAAAGATATTTTCATATAATAAATTTAATATCATTAGTTTCTTTGATAAAGACCATGGGGCAAGAGATGGAAGTTCTCTTAAGGACTGGGTTTTAGACAATCTTAAAAAAAATAATATTGATACTAATGATGTTCAAATTAAACTTTTATGCTACCCAAGAATATTTGGGTATGTGTTTAATCCGTTAAGTGTTTTTTATGTGTATGACAAAAATTCAGATTTAATATCTATTTTATATGAAGTTAAGAACACATTTGGTGAGCAACATGTTTATATTTTTAAAACTGAAAAAAATGAAAATTTAATTCAACATGTGTGTAAGAAAAAATTTCATGTATCTCCATTTATTGAAATGAATTGTATTTATTTTTTTAGACTTTTAAAACCTGGTAATAAAATATCTGTAATAATTGACCTCAATGATCAGGCTGGCAAAGTATTATATGCATCACAAGATGGAATTAAGAGTGATTTAAATAATAAGAATTTATTAAAGTCTTATCTAAAACACCCATTAATGACATTTAAAATTATTATAGCGATACATTTTGAGGCATTTAAATTATGGACAAAAGGAATTAAATTTATAAAAAAAAAAATTAAAATAAAAAATAATATAACAATAGAAAATTAATGTTAATTTATAAAATTTCAGACATAATTGTATTTAACGCTTTAAAAAGTATTAAGTATGGATTTCTTGAAATTACAAAAATAGATGGTGAAATTTTAAAATTTGGTGATCCAGATGATAATTTAAAAGTTACATTAAAAATTAAAGATGAAAGCCTTATGTATAATTTAATTAAGAATGGAAGTGTAGGTTTGGGAGAATCCTATATGAAAGATTTTTTTACAACAAATAATCTCTCTGATTTAATTGAACTATCTGCTAAAAATATCAGAATTATATATAAGTTTTCTGGTATTTTTGATTTATCTTTTATTAACTTTGTTAAAAATAAATTTATTAAAAATACAAAACATAGAAGCAAAGAAAACATTGCCAAACACTATGACCTAGGAAATAATTTTTTCTCCTTATGGCTTGATAAGACATTAACTTATTCCAGTGCAATTTTTGAAGAACCTAATCAAGAACTTTTTGCTGCGCAGAATAATAAATACCAAAAATTAATAGACCTTCTAAAACCATCCAGTGGTAGTAAAATTCTAGAAATTGGTTGTGGTTGGGGCGGTTTTGCTGAATATTTAGGCACTAACTATAACGTTAAACTGGACTGCATTACTATTTCCCAAAAACAATTTGAATTTGCTAAAGAGAGAATTCACAAATGTGGTCTTAATGAAAAAGTTAATATTCAGATCAAAGATTATAGAGATCTAAAAGATAAATATGATCATATTGCATCTATTGAAATGATTGAAGCTGTTGGACAAAATTATTTAAATAGTTATTTTAACACAATTAAGAATAATTTAACGCCAATTGGTACTGTAGGTATTCAAGCTATAACAATTGATGATAATTTATTTGAAAGATATAAAAATAAACAAGACTTTATTCAAAAATACATTTTTCCTGGTGGTTTTTTGCCTTCTAGAAATGAATTACAAAACTATGTTGATACTAATGGTTTAAAATTTGGTGAATACAATTCATATGCCAATCACTATTCTGATACTTTAATTATTTGGCGAGAGATATTTAATAAAAAATGGGATTCAATTAAAGAACAAGGTTTTGATTTAACATTTAAAAGAATGTGGGAGTTTTACTTGTCATATTGTGAGGCTGGTTTTAAATCAAAAAATATAGATCTAATCCAATTTTCATTACAAAATAAATAACAATAGGAGAAAAAATGATAAACCTTAAGATATTTAAATTAGCCATATTATTAATTACTTTATTTTTTACAGCAAGTTGTATAAATAATAACTCAATGAAACCCACAGATTTTAAAAACACAGAACCATCTATGACTATAGAGAAATACTTTGATGGTCCTGTTAAAGCATGGGGCCTATTACAAGACCGTAGTGGTAAGGTTACTAGACAATTTAAAGCAGATATGATGGGTAGTTTTGAAGGAGATATCTTAACTCTTAAAGAAGATTTTTATTGGACAGATGGAGAAAAACAAAACAGAATATGGAAGATCAAAAAGATTGATCAAAATTACTACGAAGGTACTGCGCCTGATGTTGTTGGTACAGCTAAAGGTTATCAATATGGGTCAGCTTTTAAATTTGAATATAATTTGATGGTCCCATTTAAAGGGAAGAATATTAAAGTTTCTTTCGATGATTGGATATTCAAACAAGATGAAGATGTAGCAATTAATCGAGCCACACTTACAAAATTTGGATTTAAAGTCGGTGAATTGACTGTTTTCTTTAAAAGAAATTAATAATCAATTTTTTTCATACCTTTAGCAACTAATTTGAAATATATACTGCTAGGCAGCATTTGAAGAAATTTTAAAAAATATGTAAAGGCTTTTGGGAAATGTATTTCAAATCCTTTTTTAATTACTAATCCTTTATAAATTTCATTTGCAGCAAATTCTGGAGTTTTGATCATGGGCATTGGAAATTCATTTTGATCAGTCATAGGTGTTTTTATGAAACCAGGGCTGATTAATGAAACTCGTACATTCTTCATTTGCATGTCAAAATTTAAACTTTCAGCAAAGCTAGTAAGTGCTGATTTTGAAGCACAATATGCACCAGCAGCAGGTAATCCTCTATAGCCTGCAACAGAAGAAATTATAGATATTTGGCCATTTTTTTTTTCAGAAAAATAGTCATAGATTGAATTAATTGAATTCATCGTTCCAAAATAATTTACTTCCATTATTTCTCTTATCTTATCTAAATTAAATTTTTTTTCTGATTTTGGATCGTGCATACCAGTACCAAACACGCATATATCTATATTTTTAAATTGTTTGATTATATTTTCAGCGACTAATTTGCAATTATCAATTTCGGTTACATCTAAGGGAAAGGGATAGATATTTTTATTTTCTTGATGAAGTTCTTGTAGTAAATTTTCACGTCTAGCCGATGCTGCTACCTGCCAGCCTTCATTAGCAAATTTCAAAGACAGAGCCTTACCAATACCACTGCTAGCACCAGTGATCCAAATAGTTTTTTTATCCTCCATGAACTAATGTATAGTACTTATATGCTCAAAAATAAAATTCTATCTTTTATACTTTTTGCTTTAATAACATATTCAGCATCCGTTATTGGAAGTATAGCTACTATTGAATTCAAAGAACCCTGGTACTCATTATTAAGTAAACCAACTTTTAATCCTCCATCTTGGATATTTGCTCCAGTTTGGACGACACTTTATTTAATGATGACCATTGCAGTATGGATTTTTTGGCACAGCAAAAATAGAGACATGAATACTGTTTATATTTATTTTATTCATCTAATCTTTAATACAACCTGGAGTATCGTTTTTTTTGTTTTTCACAAATTGATTTTGGCATTAATAGTTCTTTTCATTCTAATTTCTTTAATAACAGTTCTCTTGTTTAGATTTAGACGTGTCAATATGGTAAGTTTTTACATGATGATTCCTTATTTACTTTGGTGTTGCTTTGCACTAATTCTCAACCTGAATTTAATTTTACTGAATTAATTATGGATGATGTTGTAATTATTGGTGGTGGTATTATTGGAACTGCTACTGCTTATTTTTTATCTAAAGAAGGTAGAAAAGTAAAAGTAATAGAAAGAGACCCAACTTATAAAACAGCTTCTTTTCCATTATCACTTGGTGGATTTAGAAGGCAGTTTTTTCAAAAAGAAAACATATTACTAGGAAAATTTGCTAGAGAATTTATTTTTCAAATACCAGAACTATTAAAAACTGAAAAAAATCCAAACCCTACTGCGAGTATGGTTACAAACGGTTATTTATTAATGTTTGGTCCAGAGCATGCTGAGGAACAGTATAAAGCTTTGAAAAATCATGAAGCTTGTGATGCTGGCACTAAAAATATTAAAGGTTCTGAGCTATCAAAAATATTTCCCTATATAAACAGCGAGGGTGTTGAAACAGCAACTTATACGGATAACCAAAGTGAAGGATGGATTGATCCATTTATGTTTCACGGTGCTTTAAAAAGTAAAGCAATTGAATTAGGCGCAGAATTTATTAAAGGTGAGGTAAAAAGTATTTCTGATATTAAAGCTAAAACAATCATATCTGCTGCAGGATGTTGGACTAAAGAATTATTGAAAGATATCCCAGTTGTTCCTCAAAAACATACGGTATTTAGAGTTAAGTGCCCTAAATATATTAAAGAAATGCCATTAACTGGAGATCTAACAACAGGTGTTTATTGGAGACCAGAAGGAGGGGAGTATTTAGCGGGCTCACCTAATTCCGTATTTGATGCAACAGATTTAGAGCCAGCATGGAATGATTTTGAGGAATTAGTATGGCCAGCATTAGCACAGAGAATTCCTGCATTTGAAGAATTAAAATTAACTGGTGGCTGGGCAGGTTATTATGATTGCAATAAATTAGATAATAATGCTGTGGTTGGTAAACACCCTAAATATGAAAATGTATATATGGCATCAGGTTTTACAGGTAGAGGATTAATGCAAGCTCCTGGAATAGGTAGAGCGCTTACTGAATTGATTTCCACAGGATCTTATCAAACAATCGATATTAGTGATTTTTCTGTTGAAAGAGTTCTTGGAAACAATGCAAGACCAGAACCCTATGTTCTGTAAATTTTAAGTTCCACAAAAAGTTTGATAATTTTTATTGCTTAATGGTGCAGGTGATTGAAAATCTGCAATATCACTTTGGTTTTCATATGGTTTTTCTAAAACTGTTAATAATTTATTCATAACTTCTAAGTTACCATCATTTGCAGCAGCCAATGCTTCTTCAACTTTATGATTTCTTGGAATAATTAGTGGGTTTACTGAATGCATTAATTTTGTATATTTTTCCTGACTATTATTATTTATTTTTAAGCGACTTTCCCATTTTTCTTTCCAAATAAGAAAATTTTTATCATTATAAATTTCATTATCAGAAAATTGTTCATTCATCAAAAAACAAAAAGTATTAGTATAATCAGCTTTATTTTTATACATCCAAGTTAGAAGTTCCATAATTAATATTTGATCATTATTATCTTCACCAAATAACCCTAGTTTGTCACGCATCATATTCAGCCACTTTTCTTCATATATTTTTTCAAAGGAATTTATAGCTTCAGTGGCAACCTCTATAGCTTTATCTTTGTTGTCATCAATAAGAGTTATAATACACTCTGCAAATCTTGCTAAGTTCCATTTAATAATTTTTGGTTGATTTGAAAATGCATACCTTCCTTGCTGGTCAATTGAACTAAAAACTGTTTCAGGATTATAAGTATCCATAAAAGCACATGGACCGTAATCAATTGTTTCACCACAAATCGAAACATTGTCAGTATTCATCACACCATGAATAAATCCAATGCGCATCCAGTCGATAACTAAATTAATTTGTACATTCATTATTGTTTTTAATAAATCTAATGCTTGGTTTTTAGAATTTTTTATATTGGGGTAATGTCGATTAATTACATAATTAAATAAGATTTTTAAATTTTCCTCTTTTTGTGTGGCTGCAATATATTGAAAGGTCCCCACACGGATATGGCTAGCTGCAATTCTAGTTAATACAGCACCTGGTAAATGTGTTTCTCTAATTACATTCTCTCCAGTTTTAACAACTGCTAAACTTCTGGTCGTGGACACTCCTAATTCGTGCATTGCCTCGCTGATAATGTATTCCCTGAGCATTGGACCAAGTGCTGCTCGTCCATCACCACTTCTTGAAAAAGGTGTTTTTCCTGATCCTTTAAACTGAATGTCATACCTATCTCCATTTTTTGATACGTGTTCACCCATAAGAACAGCTCGCCCATCACCTAACATTGTAAAATGCCCAAATTGGTGTCCTGCATATGCTTGTGCAATTGCCTCTGACCCTCTCGGCAATAAATTTCCAGAAAATAGTTGAGATAAATTTTCTTTTTTAATGTTTGTAAAATCCAAATTTAAATCTTTGGATAGATTTTTATTTAAAATTATAATTTCTGGTGATTTTACTGGAATGGGTGCCTGTTTTACTAATAAATCATTAGGTAGTTTTGCATATGTATTATCAAAAGACCATCCTGCTTTATCAATATCAATATTTGAATTAGTCATTTTTAAAATTATAAACTTTATAATTTTCTAAAGCACCTATTAAAATATGAGTAATTAAGAAAGTTCTGCTTGATTATCTTTAGGTTCAACAACAGTTTTAAACTGATTAGATATTTTTTGAATTTCTACTGAAGAAACTTTGTATTCTGCGCACATTGTTTCCTCATCTTTTCCATGACCAGTTACCATGTTAACCATATGTTCTGGAAAATGGAATGTTGTAAATACTATTCCTTCTTTAACTTTATCTGTTACTTCGACTTTTAAAGCTACTTCACCTCTGCCAGAATAAAGTCTACCAATATCACCAGTATTTAATTCTCTTTTTTTAGCATCATTAGGGTGAACTAATAATAAATCCTCAGAAACTATATTAATATTTTTAGTACGTCTTGTCATAGTAGCAGCGTTATAATGTTGAAGAACTCTGCTTGTTGTTAAAATTAATGGATAATCTTTTTTATTAGTTGCAATCTCATTAGATTCTTTCCAATCAAAATTTTTAAGCTGTCCTTTTCCTAATTTAAATGTTTTTTCATGTAAGATTTGTGTATCAGTACCATCTTCTTGTACTGGCCATTGTAATCCCATTTTACCAAGTCTTTCTCTTGTTACCCCTTTAAAGAAGGGAACTACATCAGCTATTTCTGCAAGAACTTGATCGGCATCATATTCAGGTTGATCAAAGCCTAATTTTTGCATCATATCTGTTACAATTGTTCCATCAGTTTTAGTACCAGGTAAAGGAGGTACAGCCCGATTAACTCTTTGAATTCTTCTTTCTGTATTAGTAAAAGTTCCATTTTTTTCTAAGAAAGTTGTTCCAGGTAATACTACTGTTGCAAGTTTTGCTGTTTCACTCATAAAAATTTCTTGTACCACTAATAGTTCAAGTGAATTCATGGCATCTACAACATGTGCACTGTTAGGATCTGTTTGAACAATATCTTCTCCAATAATCCAGACAGCTTTTACATCTTTATTAATTGCCCCATCAAACATTTCTGGAATTTTTAGTCCTTGTTTTGTTGGGTGTACTACTCCATATTTTTCAGTATAGAAATTTTGAACTTTTTCATCAGCCACTTCAAAGTAACCAGCTCCTTGATGAGGCTGGCACCCCATATCAGCTGCACCTTGGACGTTATTTTGTCCTCTTAATGGATTAACACCAACACCTCTTCTACCAATATTTCCTGTAATCATTGCAAGATCAGCAATTAACATTACCGTTTTAGACCCTTGCTCCTGTTCTGTAACTCCTAAACCATGGAATTCCATAGAGTTTTTAGCGGTTGCATAAGCAATTGCAGCTTCTTTAACTAACTGTTTATCAACACCAGCAACTTTCGCTAGATGATCCATGTCTTGTCTCTCAATTTCTTTAATGAAATTTGCAAAACCTTCAGTTCTATCTCTAACAAAATCTTTGTCATAAAGGTTTGCTTTCAATATAAAATGCAACATCATGTTTAAAATAGCAACATTTGTTCCTGGTCTAAGTTTAATGTGATAATCAGCAAGTTTAGCAAGCTCAGTAGTAATTGGATCTAATACAATTAATTTTTTACCCTTCATTACTTGTTGTTTTATTTTTGCTCCAGTAACTGGGTGAGCATTTGTTGGATTTGCCCCTATAACCATAAACAAATCTGCATGGTAAATATCTTCTGTAGAATTTGTAGCTGCTCCAGTTCCAAAAGTTTGCTGCATTCCCCAAGCAGTAGGAGAATGACAAATTCTTGCACAACAATCAATATTATTAGTTCCTATTGCCGCTCTAATCATTTTTTGGAAAACATAATTTTCTTCATTAGTACATCTTGCTGAAGAAATACCAGCAACTGCATCTGGACCACTTTCTTTTGTTATTCTATTTAATTCTTTTTTAATAAAGTCATATGCCTCATCCCATGATGCTTCTTCAAATTTTCCATTCCTTTTAATTAAAGGAGTTTTTAATCTGTCAGGATGATCATAAAATCCAAAAGCATATCTTCCTTTAATACAAGTGTGACCTGCGTTAACTTCAGATTCTTTAGGAGTAGAAATTGCAACAACTTTATTGTCTTTAATTGATGCTTCCAAGTTACATCCTACCCCACAATAAGAACAAGTAGTTCTAACTTTTTCATCAACAGCAACTGATTTAGATTGATATACATCAGAGATAGCATCTGTTGGACATGTGTGCGCACAAGCTCCACAAGATACACAAGACGAGTCCCCAAATAATGCATCATTATCTGTTGTAATCTTTGACTCAAATCCTCTACCACTCATTGTTAAAACAAAAGATCCTTGAATTTCATCACAAGCACGAACACATCTTCCACAGTTAATACAGTTATCTAAATTCATTCTCATGTAATCATGAGAGGTATCTCTTGGAATACCCTTATGTTGTTTTGGTACATTATATCTATGATCTGATATGCCTAAATCATTAGCAACATCTTGAAGTTCACAGTTATTATTAACCTCACAAGTTCCACATTCCATTGGATGGTCTGTTAAAACTAGTTCAACAATATTTTTTCTTAAAGCCGTTAAATTTTCATTATTTGTAAAAATATGTTGGTTTTCACCAACTGGTGTATGACATGAGGCTACAACTTTAGTCGGACCATCTTTAACTAAAGCAACCTCAACCGAACAAACTCTACAAGCTCCATAAGGCGCTAAGTTTGGATCGTTACATAAAGCAGGAATCTTTTTTTCACCAAGATAGCTTTCTACAAATTTTAAAACAGAGCTATGGTTAGGACCAATTTCATATGGCTTACCATCTATATATGCAATTTTTCTTTTTTCTGAGCTCATTAATTATCTTTCACCATATCATCCTTCATTTCATCACCAAAATATTTTAATATATTCATGATTGGAGTAGGTATTGCACCACATAAAGCACATAAACAGCCTTTTTTCATTGTTATTAGCAGTTCATTTAATAGCTTTAATGGAATTTTGGCAGTTTTATTCTTTGCTTGGTCAAACATTTCCTTACCACGGTAAGAACCAAGTCTACCTGGGAAACATTTTCCACATGATTCTTCAGCTGTGAACTCAAATAAATGATGAATATATTCGACCATTGGAAAGTCTTTTGGAATGCTTACTATACTTGCGTGGCCCAACATGAAACCAGCAGCAGTAAATTCTTGAAAATCTAGATTTAATTTTTCTACTTCAGAAATTGGTATAACACCACCAAGTGGGCCACCAATTTGTAATGCTTTAATAGGTTCTTTAAAACCTCCACCAATATCATTTAAAACTTTTTTCATTGGGGTTCCCATTTCGACTTCGTAAACACCAGGATTATTAAAAAAACTATCAAAACAAACTAATTTTGTACCTGCAGATTTTTTATTTCCAATTGCTGAAAATTTATCAGCTCCATTAATAAGTATACCAGTAGCAGCAGCTAAAGTTTCAACATTGTTAACAACTGTTGGTTTTTTATAAAGTCCTTCAGTAACAGGGAAGGGAGGCCTAACATCAACTTCTGCTCTTCTTCCTTCAATTGATGCAATTAAAGCTGTTTCTTCTCCACATATGTACGCTCCTTGTCCTATACAAATATTTAGATCAAAAGAAAAATTTGTTCCAAGAATATTTTCTCCTAATAATCCTTTTTCTTTCAAAGAATTGATAGCTCCATTTATTGCTTCAATAGATTTTGGATATTCACCTCTTATGTATAAAACACCCTCATCACTACCAATAACATATCCACAAATAATCATTCCAAATAAAACTTTAAGTGGTTGATCTTCTAATAAGTATCTATCAGAGAAAGCTCCTGAGTCTCCTTCATCAGCATTACAGATAACATATTTTTTTTCAGAGGGAGCTTTTCTACAAAAATCCCATTTCATGCCAGCTGGAAAACCAGCACCACCTCTACCTGTTAAATTTGAATCTAGTAGTGACTTTATAATTTCTTGTTTATCTGTATTGATAAACTTATTTAAAACATCTTTAAATTGATCTAAATTAGAAAGCTTATCATCCATTAAAAAACTTGTTGAAGCAAAACTTTTTGAGAAAAATTTTTCCTGTGTAATTTTTTCTCCTTTAATTATTTCATCAATTTTATCAATGTCATTCCCAGCATAGTTTTCACCATCGTAATGAAAAGCTTTATTTTCATAACAGTGACCAAGACAAAACATTTCACCAACTTTATCATCACCTAATTTTTCTTTTAATTTTTTCTTTAAGGGTTCTTGTGTTCCAGAACACATACAAGCACTTCCATTACAAACAAAGGCTTTTTTGGCTCTGTGAGATGGTCTTAAAAATTCATAAAAACTCTCAGCACCATGAATAGTGGATACACCCATGTGGTATTCATTAGCTATTTCTTTGATACCACTTGCGTCTTTAGAATTTAAAGATCTATCAGAAATCTTTTCAAAAAGATTTTTTTTTAGACCAATTCTACCTGATAAGTTACTGATATTTTTTGACACAATTTACCCTATTAAAATTTTTAATTTTTTATTATAATTCTTTCATTATTACTATAAATATTAAAGCTACCCTCTTTTACAAAGCCAACTAATGTCATGTCAAACTTATTAGCTAAATCTATAGCGAGACTGGTTGGCGCACCCACACCAATTAAGACACCTATATTAGCCATAAGAGCTTTTTGGACTAAATCAAAATTAAGTCTGCCAGAGCAGGTTAGAAATTGAGAGCTATTATCAAGTAAACTTTGTTTTAAAACGAATCCAATTAGTTTGTCTAAAGCATTATGTCGGCCCACATCTTCTTTTACAGCAATAATTTCTCCATTAGCTCTAAATAACCCGCTGGCATGAATTCCACCAGTCTTTGAAAACTCAGATTGGTTTTGTTTTAATATATCTGGAGATTTCATTATAATCTCATGTTGTATTTTAGGTATAGATTTCAGTATTTTATCTTTCTTAATAATTTCTAAAGATTCGAGAGATGTTTTTCCGCACACACCACATGATGAATTAGTCAAAAAATTTCTTTTAATTTTATCGATGTCTATATTCTCTGAATTGTTTATTGTAATAATAACCTTATTTTGTAATTTATATTGCCCAACAGGCTCACCACTAGTTACAATATTTTCTATATGGCTAATTTTTTCAATTACTCTTTCATTAAAAAGAAAGCCAGTAACTAAATCCTCGTCATCTCCAGGTGTTCTCATCGTAATGGATATAGTATTTTCTATCCAATTTTCTTTATCTTTATATTTGAGTATTATTTCCAATGGTTCTTCAATGGATATTTGATCATTAACCTCTTTCGACTTATTAGATCTAAATTTTATGACTTTATAATTAGAATTCATTTATCCAGTATATTTAAACTGGCTAAATTTGAAACAAGGAAAAGATTATTTTTTCCAACTACTTGGGTAGTTTTTCTTTAAAATGAAACGATTTAGAATAATTGCGTAAACAATTATTATTATTGAACCAAAAATAATTGGATTTAATAAAAAATCATAAGAAACTGCACCAAGTATTATAACAATAGGATTTCCACCTGCTGGTGGGTGAGTTACACCAAGTAGTATCATTACAAAAATACCAAGACCTACAGCAATAGCAATTTGTAAAAATTGATCAACTGGAAGGAACTTTAAAATTAATACACCAACTACAGATGTTACTAAGTGTCCAAAAAAAACATTTTTGGGTTGAGCAAAAGGACTTTCTGGATATCCAAAAAGTAAAACCATAGAAGAACCAAATGATCCAGCTAAAAACAATCCATAAGGAGTTTCAAAACTTAAGAATGAAAGGGTACCAATCGTGACTATTGAGAATATTAAAGCATATAGAGCTCTGTTAAAGTTTTCTTTTATTGTATTTATCATATATTTTTATCTTTAATGTTATTGTTAGTTTAAAGTTTAAGGGCTTTTGAAAGAGTTTTAAAAGGAAGCAATAAACATTCTTTTCTTGAAATATTTTCTGGGTTCATTATTTTTTTAAAAACTTTCAGATCCTTTATATTAATTTTTTTTAATTGTTCAAAATTTTCATCAAAGAAAAACTCAGCATTTGAGACAAAATCTGAAATTTTTTCTATTGGTGCTTGCATAACCCACTTTGAAAGTAAACTAACAGAAGCTTGGCAATATACACATGATTTGCACTGATATCCTATATCTTGAACTATATTGTCTTTAACTATTAAAGTAATTTCCATTTCATCACCACATAAGGGGTTCTTATTTTTCGATTGATGTGTATGATTTTTAACTACTTTGTGGTTTTCACTGTCAGATGCGATTTCTAAAATTTTTAAGTCCATTATAATTCTTTAATTAAGAGATTAATGTTTTATATTTTGATTTATGGAAGATAACAATATTTTAGCTGTTGTGCTAGCGGGTGGAAAATCAAAGAGATTTGGTGAAGATAAAAACCAGACAAAACTCGGTGATAAAACATTGTTAGAGCACGTTTTATCAAAAATTAGCAGTAGATATGAAGAGATACTTATTGTCTCAAGCAATAGTTTAGATACTAAAAAAATAAAAAATGTAACAATAATTCCTGATTGTTTTGATGACTTTGGACCATTAGCAGGAGTTCTGAGTGCAATGAAATGGGTTAAAGAAAATCAAAAACCATATCGGTGGATTGCAACATTTCCATCAGACACACCTTTTTTTGAAACATCAATTATTGATGAATATCAAAAAAGAATTAAACTAAAAGATAGCCTGTTGTATTTTGTTAAGTCAAACGACAAAAGACACAATATTTTTGGTTTATGGTCAATTGAATTATTAAAACTACTTGAAAATGATTTGATTAATAATAATTTTAGAAAAGTGGAAGATTGGGCTAATAAAATAGGGGTTAAAACAATTGATGTTGAGACTAAAAAATTTGATCCCTTTTTTAATATAAATACCAAAGAAGATTTAGAAGAAGCAAAAAAAATACTAAAAAAAAATTAAAATGATTACTTATAAAGAAGCTAAAAAAATCTTAGTAAAATCAAAGATTAAAATTAAAGATGAAATTATTAACTCATCAAAGTCATTAAATAGGATTAATGTATTAGATATCTATTCAACAGTAAATTATCCAGCTGGAACTAATGCTGCATTTGATGGTTTTGCAATTAATTCAAAAGATACAAGTAAGTTAAATAAAAATAATTCACAAAACTTTAAAATTTTAAAAATTATATCGGCAGGAGATAATCCGTCATTAAAAAAGGTAAATAAGTTTGAAACTGTTGAGGTCATGACAGGTGCACTTATACCTAAAAATTTTGATACTATTATTCCAATAGAAAAAATTGTCTTTAATAAAAATAGAAAATTTATTGTAATTAATGAAAAAATAAAAAAAAATCAACACATCAGATATGCTGGATCTGATTACAAAAAAAGAGACTTGGTAATTAAAAAAGGCACCATAATTCAACCTTCTCATATATTAGCTTTTAAAACATTAGGCATAGTAAATATTAAAGTTAAAAAGAAGCCTAATATTTTATTTTTTTCAACGGGAAATGAAATTTCTAACAATAGGGATGTTGCTAATTGGAAAGTCAGAAACTCTAATAGTCATTATATAAAATCCTTATCTGATAATTTTTTATTTAACTTTATAGATGGTGGAATTTTAAGGGATAAGGATGCTAAACTTTTTCAAAAAAAAATAGAAAAAAGTTTTAAATCTAAAATAGATATTATAATTACATCTGGTGCTGTATCTGCTGGTAAGCATGATTTTGTTCCATATATAATTAAAAAATTTGATTTATCTAATTTTTTTAAAAGTGTTTCGATTAGACCTGGTAAACCAGTAATGTTTGCAAAATTCAGTAAAGCTGAAAAAGTTATTTTTGGGCTACCTGGTAATCCTATTTCTTCATCTGCTTGCTTTAGATTTTTTGTTTACCCTTATCTACTTAATATCCTTGGAGTTGGGGTTGAAAAACCAATTAAAGCTAAATTAAAGAATAATTATTCCAAGAGTAAAAAGATTATTAGATTTTTAAAAGCAAAGTTAACTTCAACTAATGATGGAAAAATAGAATTAGAAGTTTTAAAAGGTCAAGAATCCTTTAGAATTAAATCATTTGTTCAGTCAAATGTGTGGGGTCTTTTTAAGGATGGACAGTCTAAATTTAAAAAAGGAGAATTAATTGATTGTTATTCTCCAGTTGTGCCAAATTTTAATATCTTTGAGTAGTGATCATTTTTATTGTAGTGCTAAATAATTAGCATTAAATATCGGTTAATGATTGAATTAAAAAATGAAAAAATAGCCATCCCAGTTGTATTAATAGCAGGTATTATTTGGTCTTTTGGTCCTTTAGTCGTTAGGTATATGAATGAGCCAAACTTAGTCCCATGGCAGTATATTTTTGCACGCGGATTGACAATTTTTTTAGTAATTAATTTGTATCTTTTTTTTGAAGAAGGAAAAAGTTTTTTCAAAAATTATTTTAGAATTGGAATGTCAGGTATTATTGGAGGTTCTGGCCTTGGGATTGCTATGATAACATTTATATATTCAATTACAAATACAAGTGCAGCTATCACTTTGCTTTGTTTAGCTGCAATGCCTTTTTTTACCGCACTGTTAGGTTTTATGTTTTTAAAAGAAAGAATATCAGTAAATGTTTGGATTGCGATTGTCATTGCAACTATTGGGATAATAATTATAGCCTTAGGTAATACACAGAAAAGCTCTTTACTAGGCCTAGTATTTGGAATGATTTCTTCAATTGGTTTTTCTATTTTTTCTGTAACTTTAAGGTGGAGAAAAGAGACACCTAAATTTACTACCGTTGCTTTTGCAGGATTCTTTTGTTTTATATTTGCAACAATAATTATTTTATCAAATGATTTGGTTTTTTTTTCTACAAGCTATAATGGTGCTTTATTTTCTTTGCATGGAACCTTGGTTTGTATGGGTTTAATTTTATATTCTATAGGATCAAAAGCTATACCAGCAGCAGAACTTACTTTACTCTCACTAATGGAAGTTATTGGTGGAATTTTTTGGGTGTGGGTACCATTTTTGGGAATTAATGAAATACCTTCTACTAATACTATTATAGGTGGTTTCTTTCTTTTTATGTCCATTATTTATTATAGCCTTACCATCAAAAGCAATAGAAGATTTATTGCGCTAAATTAATTAAGATGGAAAGACCAGATTTTTTTACACTCAAAAATGGTGAAAAGGCAAAACTTCCTTTTACAGATCAAGAATATAAAAGACGACTAACTAATTTAAGAAGTGTAATGAGCAAAAATAATTTGGAGATGATTATTTTAACGTCAATGCATAATATTGCTTACTATACAGGTTTTATATATTGTTCTTTTGGAAGGGCATATGGTTGTGTTGTAACAGCTAATAAAATTTCAACAATATCTGCAAATATAGATGCCAGTCAACCTTGGAGAAGATCACATTATGATAATGTTATATATACTGATTGGAAAAGAGATAATTTTTTAAAAGCAATAGTTTCAATTATAGGAAGAGATGAGCCTCCAAAAAATATTGGTATTGAAAATGATCATGTAACTCTAGATATTAAAGAAAAATTAACTTCTATTTTTACATTTTCAGTTTTTACTGATATTTCAAAGGATTTGATGGAACTTAGAATGATTAAATCAACTGAGGAGATAGAAATTATCAAGCATGGAGCAAGAATAGCTGATCTTGGAGGCGAAGAGATAAAAAAGTCTATTAAAATAGGGGAAAGTGAGATTGAAATTGCAATAGCAGGTAGAGATAGAATGGAACGTGAAATTGCAAAAACATATCCAGACGCAGAATATATGGATACTTGGGTTTGGTTTCAATCAGGTTTGAATACTGACGGTGCACATAATCCTAAAACTAATAGAAAATTAAAATCAGGAGACATTTTATCTTTAAATACATTTCCAATGATTTCAGGATATTATACTGCCCTAGAGAGAACTCTTTTTGTAGATAAAATTGATGATGCTTCTTTAAAAGCATGGGAGGCAAATATTAAAGTTCATAAAAGAGGCTTAGAATTAATTAAACCAGGTATAAAATGTTCATCAATTTGTCATGAATTAAATGAACTTTTTGCTGAACTTGGTTATCTTCATTACCGAACATTTGGTTATGGTCATTCTTTTGGTGTTCTGTCTCATTTCTATGGAAGAGAAGCAGGGTTAGAATTACGTGAAGATATAGATACTGTCCTAGAGGAGAATATGGTTGTTTCTATGGAACCAATGATCATGATACCAGAAGGAAAACCAGGAGCTGGAGGTTACAGAGAGCACGACATTCTAGTTATAGGAAAGAATAGCGCAGAAAATATTACTAAGTTTCCTTTTGGTCCAGAACACAATATTATCAAATCATAAATTATGAGCGAAAAAAAAACTATAGTTAATAGCTGGAATGAATGGGATCCTTTAAAACATGTAATTGTTGGAAAGGCAGATGGCACTTGCATACCAGCTCCAGAACCAGCACTTGATGCAAAAGTTCCAGAAGATTCTGATATGCGAGGTCAGTTTGGACCAAGAACAAAAGATACAGTTGATAAGGCAAATCAGCTTCTTGACAATTTTTCTAATATGTTGATCAAAAGAGGCATTAAAGTAGATAGACCAGATCCAATAGATTTTGATAAAAAAACATCAACTCCAGATTGGAAGGCAGATACAATGTTTGGCTGTATGCCACCAAGAGATGTTTTATTAACTGTTGGAAGTGAAATTTTAGAAGCAACAATGAGTTATAGATGTAGATGGTTCGAATATCTATGTTACAGACCTTTGTTAAAAAAATATTATGATGAAGATCCTAATATGAGACATGAAGCTGCTCCTAAACCAAGATTAACTGATGCGGATTACAGAAAGGATTATTTATCAGATAAAATTGGAATTCAAAAAAGATTAGAATGGACTGAAGATAAGTTTTTTGTAACCACTGAAGAGGAACCCTTATTTGATGCTGCAGATGTTTTAAGATTTGGTAAAGATTTAGTAGTTCAACATGGTTTTACAACTAATCTTAAAGGGATTGATTGGTTAAAAAGACATTACAAAGATCATAGAGTTCATGCAGTTAACTTTCCTGGTGACCCATACCCAATTCATATTGATGCAACATTTACACCAATTAAAGAGGGTTTAATTATTAATAATCCACAAAGAAGACTACCAAAGGAACAAAGAAAATTATTTGAAAATAATGGCTGGGAAATTATTGATAGTGCACAACCAGCTCATAATGAACCACCTGCACTTTGTTATTCGTCAACATGGTTGTCAATGAATGTATTAGTTCTTGATCCTAAAACTGTGTGTGTTGAAAAAAGTGAAGTTTATCAAGCTGAACAATTAGATAAATTAGGAATGGAAGTAATACCGGTTGAAATGAGAGATGCCTATGCATTTGGAGGTGGACTTCATTGTTGTACTGCAGATGTTTATAGAGAAGGTGAATTGAAAGATTATTTTCCAAAACAATAAATATGGAAAAAATTAAAACAAAAAGAGAGCGAGTAAAATTTGCTTCAGATAATGTTGCAGGTGCTTGTCCTGAAGTATTAGATGCAATTTTAAAAGCTAATGACGGAGATAGAGCTCCCTACGGTGATGATGAAATTTCAAAAAATTTACAAGATAAATTTTCAGAAATATTTGAAAAAGAGGTAATTGTTTTTCCAACATCTTCTGGAACTGCGGCTAATGCACTAGCTTTATCTACGATGACACCATCTTTTGGAAATATCTATTGTCACAAACTTTCTCATATTAATGTAGATGAATGTGGAGCACCTGAATTTTATACTGGAGGAGCAAAATTAGTAAATCTTAACGGAGTTAATGGAAAAATTACAGCTGAGGAGCTCAATAAATCAATTAGTGGAAAGGGCGTTGTTCATCACACTCAACCTTCGTCAGTAAGCATTACACAACTTTGTGAAACAGGTGAAGCTTATGAATTAGATGAAATAAAAAAAATATCAGAAATTGCTCATAATCATAAACTTAATATGCATATGGATGGAGCTAGGTTTGCTAATGCTTTAGTTTCATTAGATTGTAGCCCTGCAGAAATGACTTGGAAATCTGGTATTGATGTACTTTCTTTTGGAGCAACTAAAAATGGATGTTTAGCAGCAGAAGCTATTATTTTTTTCAAACCAAAGTTAGTTGGTAACTTACCCTTTTTAATGAAAAGAGCGGGGCACTTACTCTCAAAAATGAGTTTTGTATCAGCACAATTAGATGCCTATATCACAAATGAAGTCTGGCTAAGAAATGCAAAACATGCAAACGCTATGGGTAAAATATTAAGTCAAGGTTTAGACCAACACAAAAATATTGAACTGGCTTATCCTACTGATGCAAATGAAATATTTGTAAAGATACCAAAAGATATAATTGATCAATTAAATTCAGAAGGATATACAATTAATGATGATGAGTGGGATGGTAAGGCGGTTAGATTAGTTACTGCATGGAATACTAATTTATTTGATATTGAGACTTTTTTAAATTTTATTAAGTAATGCCTAGAAAACCTAACTACAAAGATTTATTAAAAAAATTTAAAAAAAGAAATATTAAAAATCCAGAAAGATTAGCAACAGCCTATGTCAAAGGATTAACTGCAGGATCCAAAAAAAAGGCTGCTAAAAATTTAGCAGGGATTATAGATTAAAGAAAAAAGAACCTAGAATCGCTGAATTCTATCTAGCGACTATTCTACACCTAGATACCCAATTTATGATCGAGTAGAGTTTATTATGGCTACATTAGATGGAATTATTGATCCAATATATTTTTTGATTACCTCAATAACATTTATATTATTAAGTATAATCCAATATAAAAAATTTGGAAAAACTATGGAAACAAAATATCTTGCAGGTTTGTCAACTTTTTTCTTATGTAGTTACATTGCTATAATTTTAAAAAATTAGAAATGATTAAATTTATTCTACCAGCTATAATTGTCCTCTTCATTGTAGTATTCTGGGAAAAAATCACTGAAATAGTTCTCAAAAAATTTAATATTAGATTGAATTATATTATAATGAGCGCTGTGTTAATGACTATCACTATAATAATTCTATTAATTAATTATGGATAAATTTAATTAATGAAAAAACTTTTAAGGATTGTTTCTGGGTTATAGGATTATCTGGGAGAGACTAGAAACAAACTAGAAACATTTTCGAGTTAGAACAAAATGTTCTCTTGCTTAACTTGGGCTGCTCTTCAAATGTTCAATGTAATCAACAACATCTTGAAACTTTTCATCAGGAATATCTTTATATGAGTTGCCAAACTTCTCTTTGACACAGAGAGCAACATGAGCGTAAGGGTTTCTTCCTTTAGAGTGATTTGGATGGCTTGGTAACTGACCCAGTAAATAATCGCCAGCTTCCTGTATCATTTTCCACAGTTTACTTGCGTTTTCTTTTTTCATTTATTAAATTTAATCTAATTAGTTATTGCACATTATTATGTCTCATATAAAGAAGATAAATGATTATTAAGTATATTAAGATTATAATAAAGAAAATTTTAAAAAAATTTAATATTTCTATTTTTACAAATATCCCAAAAAGAAGATTACTGAAGTTTATAGAATTATTAAAGCCTCATGATCTTGGTTATGATTTGATTAGAATTGGAGACGGTAATGAAGCAGGATATTTAGTTCCAAATATTTTGGATAAAATAAAGTATTGCTTTTCTCCTGGTGTTGGTCAATCCTCACAGTTTGAGAGTGATCTTGAAAAAAGAGGAATAAAATCTTATCTTGCAGATTTTTCAGTTGATAAAGTTGAAAATTTAAAAATATCAAGTTTTTTAAAAAAAAATATAAATTCTTATAATTCAAAAAATACTATATGCATAAATGACTGGATAGAGCAAAATTCAAGTGAGTATGAAGAAAATTTTTTATTAGAAATGGACGTAGACGGATCAGAATTTGAAATTCTTTCATCTATTACAGAAAAAAATTTAAAAAGATTTGGTATATTAGTTATAGAATTTCATTATTTTGAACTAATTGCACATGAGGCCTTTTTCAAAATATATTTTCCATTAATTGAAAAAATTCGTGATTCTTTTGAGGTTTCACATCTACATCCGAATAATGCATGTCCTTTAATTGAGGCAAGTGGAGTTGAATTTCCAAGTGGTTTAGAAGTTACTTTTTTAAACAAAAAATTTGTGAAAGAAAAAAAAAAAATTAAATCTTTACCTCATAAATTAGATAAAAAATGTATAATCGGTAAAGATGATATCTTTTTACCATCCTATTGGTATAATTAGAATATGTTAGTCTTTTTTGGTTAATACTTACTATAAACACACTTTAAAATTAAATAAACTACAACCAGCTAACAAATAAATTAGATAATATGAGCTTTAAAGATAATGTAGATCTATATGTTGAACAATCAGCTAAATTATTAAAATTTAGTGATGATCTCATAGATCATATTAAATCTACTCACTCTTTAATTAAAGTTAATGTTGGTGTCGAAATAGATAAAAAGATACATAACTTTACAGGATGGAGAGCTGTTCATTCAGAGCATATTTTACCAAGCAAAGGGGGAATGCGCTATTCTATAAACGTTGATCAAGATGACACAGAAGCATTGGCTTCATTAATGACTTACAAGTGTGCAATCGTAGATATTCCTTTTGGTGGATCCAAGGGTGGTCTTAAGATAAATCCAAAAAATTATACTGAGCAACAACTTCGCTTAATTACAAAAGCTTTTGCAACTAAATTAATTAATAAAGGCTTTATATCACCTGCTATAAATGTTCCAGCACCCGATGTTGGTACCTCAGAAAAAGAAATGGATTGGATTAAAGATACATACAAATCTTTAAGACCTGAAGATATCAATTATAGAGGATGTGTTACAGGTAAACCGATACATAGTGGAGGTATCAATGGTAGAAAAGAAGCAACAGGTAGAGGAATTGAGGAAGTAATTAGAGAACTGTTTAGACATAAAGATGTTGTTAAAGAAACAAAATTAAAAAATGAATTAAAAGATAATTCAATTGTTATCCAGGGATTTGGAAATGTAGGAAGTAATTTAGCAGAACATTTATATAACAGGGATAATGCAAAAATAATTGCTATAGGTGAAAGTAATGGATATCTCTATAACAAAAATGGCATTAATATTAATAGTCTAAATAAATTTTATAAAAAAAACAAAACTATTAAAAATAAAAAACTTGGTAAATTTTATAATCAACCAAATGAATTAATAGAGTTAGAATGTGATATCTTAATACCTGCTGCTCTAGAAAATGCTATAACAATAAAAAATGTTAAAAAAATAAAAACTAAAATTATTATAGAGGCTGCAAATGGACCTGTATCTTTTGAAGCTGATAAAGAGCTAAATAAAAGAGGTATAATGATTTTACCTGATATTTATGTTAATGCAGGAGGTGTAGTAGTTTCTTATTTTGAGTGGGTAAAAAATATATCTCATATAAGATTTGGAAGAGTTGAGAAACGATTCCAAGAACGTAAAATTCTAGATTTGATAAATTTAATTGATCAAAAAACAAATACTAAAACAAACCCTGAGGTAATTTCAAAAATAGTTCATGGCGCAAATGAAGAAGATCTAGCCTATTCGGGCTTAGAAGATTCAATGCGCAATGCCTTTAATGAAATTTTAGAGATTAAGAAAAGAATAAAAAGATCCTTTAGAGAGAGCACTTATTACCTTTCATTACAAAAAATTAGAAAATTTTATACTTCAGATGGATTTCCAAAAAGATGATATTAGAATAATGGAAAATTTAATCAAAAAATTAGAGGAACAAATAGCTTTTCTTCAACATGAAATTTCACAGATGGGTGATGAGCTTTACTCTCAACAAAAAGAGGTATCAATTTTAAAAAAACAAATATCAAATTTTGAAAAAAGAATTAATGATTTAGAAAACAACACTGAATCAGAAATTGTTATTGAAGATAAAAAACCTCCACATTATTAATTATTACTAATTTATGTTAGAAAAATACGATGTAATTGTAGTAGGAGCTGGGGCAGCTGGCATGATGAGCGCTATTGAGGCTGGGAAGCGTGGTCGTAAAGTTCTTTTAGTTGATCATTCAAAAAAAATAGGTGAAAAAATTCGTATTTCAGGTGGTGGAAGATGTAATTTTACAAACACTCACACTCATCCAAGTAAGTTTATTTCAAGCAATCCAAAATTTGTAATATCAGCCTTAAATCAATACACCCAAAATGATTTTATAAATTTAGTAAAAAAACATAATATCAAATTCCACGAAAAAAAGTTAGGACAACTTTTTTGTGATGAGAGCGCACAACAAATTATTGATATGTTGATTTTAGAATGTAAGAAAGCAAATGTTATTTTAAAAATAGATACAAAAATTACAAATATCGATAAACAAAACAATAAGTACTTTTTAACGGTTGGTTTAGAAAAATACTTAAGCGAGTCACTGATTATTGCAACAGGTGGTTTATCCATCCCCAAGATTGGAGCAACAAAATTTGGTTATGATATTGCTAAAAAATTCAATTTGAAAATTGTTGAAACATTGCCGGCGTTAGTTCCATTAACTTTTAGTGAAAAAATACTAGCTATATGTAAAGAGCTTACTGGATTATCAGTCGAAGCTGCTGTTTCTTTTAAAAAAATATTATTTCAAGAAGGTATGTTGTTTACTCATAGAGGTTTAAGTGGACCATCTATATTACAAATTTCTTCTTATTGGAAACTAGGACAGGGTATAAAGATTAATTTATCACCAAAATTAGATGTTTCTAAATTTCTAAATGATAGGAAAAGCTCTAAACCCAAAGAAGACATAAATTTTATTATTTCAGAGATTCTTCCTAAAAGATTAGCCAAAATTATTTGTATTGAAAATAACGTTAATGGAAATATTTGTGAATTATCAAATAAATTATTAAATCATTTAAGTAATTCAATAAATGCCTGGTCAATAAACCCAATAGGGTCTGAAGGTTATAGAACAGCAGAGGTTACCTTAGGAGGTATCGATACTGATGAGATTTCATCTAAAACTATGATGTCAAAAAAACATCATGGTCTGTTCTTTATAGGAGAGGTTGTTGATGTGACAGGCCATTTAGGTGGTTATAATTTTCAATGGGCTTGGTCTTCTGGTTATGTAGCGGGCCATCATGCTTAAAGATTTGTTTCTAGTTTAATTTCTTCAATTTTTTTTGGCTCTTCAATGGGTTCTGTTATTGGGTTTAATTCAATCCCAGCAGGTGTGATTGTTGAAGGCATAGCAACGAATTGTGAGTCAGGGTTATTTTCTGTTTCTCTTATTCTCATTCTATGAATTGCAAAAATTCCAATCAAAGAATGAAAAATTATTAAGAAAACAAAATACCCATTAGATCCTACTAAATCCATAAATATAGAACATAAGAATGGTCCACTTATAGCTCCTAATCCAAATGCAAATTGCAAACTGGCTCCAGCAGCAACAAATTTTTCTTTAGAAATGAAGTCATTAGTATGAGCAAAGATAATTGCAAACATCGGTAAACTACAAAAAGAAAATAGAATTAAAAAAATAAAAAACCATAACTTTGAAGTACCAAGATCACCAGGTAAATACATTTGTCTTGAAGCAAAAATAGCACAAAGTGCAAAAAAAGCAGCACCAAAAGTTGTATAAGTAATTACTAACCTCCTATCAAATCTATCTGATAATTTTCCAATAGGGAATTGTGCAACAGCGCCTGATACTGCTAATAAAAAAGTTACTACCGAAATTTCAAATATAGAAAAATTCATAGATGCTGCATAAACTGCAAGCAAAGAAAATAAAGCTGATTGAGCGGTACCATAAAAAAGAGAACCCACCATTCCTAAAGGAGATGCTTTATATAACTCTCTTAAACTCATTCCAGTTATTTTCTTAAATGTTGGAGCCTTTCTCTTTGTTAGTAAAATTGGAATTAATGCAAAAGACATGAACAAAGAGATCAAAATAAAAGGTTGGAAATTTTCAGGTTTACTAAAGTTAAGAAAAAACATTCCAATTCCCATCGATCCATAAAGTACAATCATATAAATAGATAAGACACTGCCTCTATTTTTATTAGTGGCTCTGTCGTTTAACCAACTTTCAGCAATAGTGTAAAGAGAAACCATGCTAATTCCTGTGATTACTCTAAGAACAAACCAAGTAAATGGATGT
The DNA here is from genome assembly GCF_047720265.1 of Candidatus Pelagibacter sp. Uisw_134_02. Classification (GTDB taxonomy): domain Bacteria; phylum Pseudomonadota; class Alphaproteobacteria; order Pelagibacterales; family Pelagibacteraceae; genus Pelagibacter. Next base: position 847,235 of record NZ_CP159813.1, on the reverse strand, counting down.
ATGAAGATAGAGTGGAATAAAATAGCAATAGAAGCAAGTGAAGCGAAAGCTGCAAAGACTCTTATATGACCAACTCTTAATATAAATGTAGGAATAGTTTTTGCACCAATGAAATATCCAACATAATAACCAGACAACATAAAACCAGTTGCAACAAGTGTAAATTCTTCTTGAACTGCTCTCACACCAAGCAATGAACCTTGGTATCCATGAGCTAACATAATAAAGCCCATACCTGTAAATAATGCCCAAGAATTTCTTAAAATCTTATTCATAAAATTGACCGTACTTATTTGCGATCTAAATGTAAATCAAGTCTTTATTATGATTAAATTAAGAATTCTTTAATTTAATAAATGAGTGGATAGCGATGGCTGCGATGATAATGGTACCACCTTGAATCGTTTCTAGGCTGGGTTGCTCCTTAATAATTAACCATACCCAGATAGGACCAATTATAGTCTCTAGTAAGAAAAATAAGTTCACTTCAGCTGCAGGTATGAACCTTGGAGCTATAGTAACTAGCACAAAAGGTATAGCAACACACATAACACACATTAAAGGAACAATGATTAGGTCATTATCAACTAGTGCAAAACTCTCAATGAACAGAAGTGCGAACATAGCTACAATTAGCTTTCCAACAACAGCCGCAGGAATTAAGTTTTTATCCTTTGCAGATCTAATGGTAACTGCACCAACAGCCAAACCTAACGCGGTTATTAAGCCCAATATATCTCCAAAAAAGTTACCTAATTGAATTGAATCGTAGAATATATAAATAGCAGCAGTAAAAGTTACGAATATTGTAATCCATGTTTTTCTATCAGGTAATTCTTTTAAAAATATTGCACCAAGTACTGCAGACAGCATAGGAGCCATTGCAATCATAACCAATGTGTTTGCAACATTAGTATTTTGTATTGAGACAACAAAAGTAATATTAGTTACAGAAAAAGTACCAATATAAAGTAAGCCATGATAGCCACTTGAAAAAAGCATTTTAAAGAAATTTAATTTATAAATTAATAACATTCCTAAAAATACAGTGATGAAAGGAATAAGGCCTCGATAAAAAACAAGTCCCCAAGTATCAACATTAGAAAGTCTTATAAATAAACTGTCAGGTGTAATAAACATTACCGCAACAAATGCGAGTAAAGATCCTTTTTGTTGTTCAGTTAAATTTTTCAAGCTCTTAATCCTTTCCAAAATACTTTTGCAAGATTAATATTTGTAAGATCATAAAAAGATTTTAATCCTGTAGGAGAGGTTACATTAATATCTCCATTTAATTTTTGGTCAATAAAATCAATACCAGAAAAATAGATATCATTTTTTTTAAGATTTTTACCAATTATATTTGAAATTTTATTTTCTGATTTTGTTAATTTAACAGAGATAGGTATGGCTCCTTTACTCATGTTGCTTAAAAAAGATCCTTTTTTTGGAACTCTAGAGATAGCACCACATACTTTACCATTAATTATAAAAACTCTTTTATCTCCAAACTTAATTTTAGGTAAAAACTTTTGGCACATAATATGTCCATGTTTTTTTATAAAGCTTGTAATTAATTTAGTGTTTATCTTATTTTGAAATAAGTGAATGTCATTTCCACTAAAGCTATGAATAGGTTTTATAATCATTTTTTTGTTTTTTAAAAAAAATTTATTAATTTCATTCATATCTTTTGTGAAAATTGTATCTGGCATATATTTTTGAAAAGATGTTGAGTACAGTTTTTCAGAAATATTTCTAATAGATGTTGGATTATTAATAATTTTAACTTTATTTTTTATCTTATCCAATATGTAAGTTGTTGAAATGTATTCTAAATTAAAAGGAGGATCTTGACGTATCAAAATATACTTACATTTAGTAAGTTCTAGTTTTTGATTACGTAATATTTTAAAAAAACGTTTATATAAATAATTAAACTTTATATAATATCCTTTAGCTATGACCTTATCGTTAATTATTGAAAGGTCTTTAGGTTCATAATAAAAAATCCTATATTTTAACCTTTGAGCTTCAACAGCAAGAAATATACTAGTATCAGTTAAAGGCTTTAGTTTTGAAGGATGATCACCTTGAATTGCAACTGTCTTATTTGTCATATAAATCGTTTAAATTTTCATTCTTAGAAAATTTATCTATCATATGATCTGCGTTTGTTGACTTGTTATCAATTAGTTTATCTAAGTGATTTAAAAATTTAGCTTCATTATCATTAGATTTATTCAAAATATCTCTGTTTAATAATCCTTTTCTTGAAATACCCAGTAGCAATGATGACCAATGCAATAGATCTTTTCCCATCAACTCAGTATTAAAACCTTTTTTTGGTGCCTCTAGATAAGCATTAATTATTTTATTTTTATCCCACTTAGAAATTAATTCGTAAGCTTCATCTAAGTTGCCATATAAAATTCCAGTATTAAAAGCAGGTCCAGAACATAGACAGTCCCAGCCACAAGTATCCATTGATCTTAATTCTATATATTTCTTAAGTCTATTTTCCGTAAAAATTGTACTTAAGTGAGTAGTTAAATCAGCTTCAGTTGGAAGTCTGTTGTTAACTTCATTAACTTTTCCATTCATGAAATCTGAAAATGAATAATTACTTCCTGATAAATATTCTTTTTCATTTTGAATAAATAATAAAGGAAAGTTTATTGAAAAATCTGCATATTTTTCAAAATCCATATTATCAAAAAATACCTCGGGCAAACCACCTCTAGATGTTTCTTGCCAAACTTTAGATCGATAAGAGCTGAAACCACAGTTTTGTTTTTCAACTAATGAAGAATTTGCAAACAGTGCAATAGATATGGGGACTATAGAATTTATTATTTTGAATTTTTTAATAAAATCTTTTTCAGAATCGTAATCTAAATTAAGTTGTGTACCACAAGTCCTATACATCATGTCTAAGCTCAAAGAACCACCATTAGGCATATCTTTAGTCATTATTTGATATCTTTGTTTTGGATTGTTTGGAACTTCTTTAAGACTTGAAATAGGATCAAAGCCTGCGCTAACAATTTTTAAATTTAATTTTTTTGTTACTTGTTGTAATTCAAATAAATAATCATGAGATTCAGCACAAGCTTCATGAATATTATTTAACTTATCACCTGATAATTCAATTTGATTTCCTGGCTCAAGGGTAATACTTTTCCCTTTTTTCTGTAATCCAATAATATTTTCTTTTTCCATTATTGGCTTCCATCCAAATTCTCTAAGTAGTGAAAACATTTTGAGGACAGTAGGGTAATCTACTCTTTTGTTTGTTTTCTCATCAAATAAAAATTTTTCGTGTTCAATACCAATCTTAAAACTTTCAGTATCTTTAATTCCAGATTTAAAATATTTGATTATGTGTTCTTTGTGAGTGATCATTGATGTATATATAAGGGTTTAATGTCCATTTTAAAGTCTTTTTGCCCAACTCTTTTTTATGAGAATTATTTAATGGTTACTTTAGTTACTCGAAGCACTACTTAGCAATGATAATTGAGTAACTTTATCATCACCCAGTTCATCTATAGGCTTAACAGGGTATTCACCTGTAAAATAATGATCTGTTAATTGGGGGTACGTGTCATTACGTTTTTCAAATCCTATTGCTCTATACAAACCCTCAAGAGATAAAAAATCCAAAGATTTAGCACCTATATATACACAAATTTCTTCATTTGTTTTGTTTGCTGCAAGAAGCTCTTTTTTAGTTGGTGTATCTACTCCATAAAAATCTGGATATCTAATTTCTGGACAGGCAATTTTAACATGAACCTCTTTTGCACCAGCGTCATAAAGCATTTTAACAATTTTATGTGAAGTTGTTCCTCTGACAAGTGAGTCATCTATCAAAATAATTCTTTTATCTTTAATTGTAGATTGATTAGCGTTTAATTTTAATTTAACCCCCAAACTTCTAATCTTTTGACTGGGCTCTATAAAGGTTCTTCCAACATAATGATTTCTAATTAAACCTAATTCAAAGTTAATTCCTAAGTGTTGAGCAAAACCAAGTGCCGCAGCATTTCCAGAGTCTGGAACAGGGACTACAATGTCTGCTTTAATTTTATTTTCTTTAGCAAGTTCTATTCCTAAGTTTTTTCTATGTTCATAAGCTGATTTTCCATCTAGTAAACTATCTGGTCTTGCAAAATAAATGTATTCAAAAACACAAGGCCTAACTTTCCTTGTGGGGAAGGGTTTAAAACTTTTTAACTTATTGTTTTCAATCAAAACAATTTCACCATTCTCTACATCTCTTACGTACTTAGCTCCTATAATATCTAGTGCGCATGTTTCAGATGCCAAAACATAACTGTCTTTTATTTTACCAATAATTAAAGGCCGTATTCCATATGGGTCCCTAACACCTATTAGTGTACTTTGTGTAAGCATAACTAACGCATAGCCACCTTGAATTTGAAATATTGCATCAATAACCTTATCAACAGTTTTATTTCTTTTCGATTTAGCAATTAGTTGTACAATTGTTTCTGTATCTGAGGTTGTGTAAAAAATTGCACCATCTTCAACTAGTTTTTTTCTAAGAGTAACAGAATTAGTTAAATTCCCATTATGGGCAACACCAATTCCACCAGCATTAGTATCTGCAAAGAAAGGTTGTATATTTCTTAATGTATTTTCACCTGTCGTGCTGTATCTATTGTGACCTATAGCATGTATGCCAAGTAAATTTTTTAGGACCTTCTCTTTATTAAAATTGTCTCCTACTAAACCAAATCTTTTTTCTGAATGATATTTTTTTCCATCGAATGAAACAATTCCACATCCTTCTTGACCTCTATGTTGAAGAGCATGAAGACCTAAAGCAGTTAGAGCCGCAGCATCATCGCTATTACTTATGCCAAATACACCGCATTCTTCCTTAAGTTTTGGATTATAGTTCTTCAATTTTTTCTTTAGAATCTCGATACTTTTTTTCATTAGGAAATACTTCTATCAAATAAATACTACCTTTTTCTATGTATGGAAAGCTGTATGATTGATCTGTATTAATTGGCCATTTATTATAATTATAGACAATATCTACTGCTGAAAATAAAAAAACACAAACTATATAGCTTCTTATAAACCCAAAAAATAAACCAAATAGTGAATCTAGCCTTCCAAGTCCAACGAATTTAACAGTTTTGCTAATTCCCTTATTAACTATCAATATAATAAAGATTACTAAGATAAAAATAGCTATACCTAATGTTATATCAAGGACATACTCACTATCAATTATATTTTTGAAATATGGTTTTATTCTAGGAAATAAAATTATAGTTACAGCATAAGCCAAGAGCCATTTTGAAGCTGAAAGCAAACTTAAAACAAAACCTTTTCTATAGCATTTAATGACAGATAAAATAGTGATGATTAAAAAAATTAAATCTATAATTGAAATGATTTCATAAAGATCTTTTAAAGCATCAAACATACTTTTTTATTTTCCAAAAGGTTTGCTTATTAAAATAAGAGATGGCAGTAAGGTTAATACTGAAATTAGTGCAAGCAACATTGCTATACCAGTAAACACCCCAAAATAAATTGTGGGTATAAATTTTGAGAAAACAAGAATAGAAAACCCAAAAACAATTGTTATTGAAGTATTAAGTATTGCAACACCAACTGTAGCATGACAGATTTTTAAGGTTTTATTGTAGTTTTTTGTTTTCAAAAACTCTTCTTTAAATCTATAGATATAGTGAATACTATTATCTACAGCAATACCAATAGTAATTGCAGCAATAGTTATTGTCATCATGTCAAGGGGTATTCCTAATAGGCCAATAATTCCTAAAATAAAAAATGCAGCAATAAAGTTTGGTACCACTCCAATAAATGATAATTTAACATTTTTGAATAAAATCATAAACATTGTAAAAATCCCAATCATTACCAGTCCCAGTGTAAGTATTTGTGATTTAAAAAGACTTTGAAGTAGATTGTTGAATAAAATTAAAACACCAGCAAGTTTAAATTCTTCCTTATCTAACTTTAATTTATTTTCTAAATCATAATTTATTTGATTTATTAAATCGTTTCTTCTTAAACCATCTTGAGAGTCTATAATTCTCAAACTTATTCTAGCTTCATTATTTTTGATTGAAATATATGGATCAATGATATCTTTTTTTATTTTTTCAGGAATTTTTGAATAAAGAACACCCATTTCTAATGTCCCCAAAGGCTTATTGTTATTTAATTGTGTTGCAACCTCTACAATTGAACTAAATGATAAAACTTTTCCAACAGCTGTTAAACTATCCAAGTAACGATGAACTGCTTGAATTTTATCAACCTTATCTTTTGTAAACCAATATTTTTCATCATCGTTGTTTTCATCATTATCCCAATCTTCAAATTCATCATCTTCAATAGTTTCTGCTTTCACTTTTTCAGGAAATTTTAAGATAATTTCTAAAGGTGTGGTGCCACCTAAATTTTCATCTATAAGCTTCATACCTTTATATATTTCAGTATTTTTATTAAAATAATTTATAAAACTATTTTCTACTTCAAGACGATTTATTCCAACAACGCTCAAAATAATGACAAGACCAGTAATTATGAAAATAGAATTTTTGTTATTAATAGAAATTTTCCCAAAAAAAGAAGTAATTTTAGAATCTCTATCTTCTTTAATTTTTATATTATCTTTAGACATGAAGTTTAAAAGGGTGGGTAGTAGGCTAAAAGTAATTATAAAAGATGTAATTAAGCCAAGAGTCATCATCCAGCCAAAATCTATAATAGGCTTTATACCACTAAAAATTAAAGATAAAAAAGCACATATAGTTGTAAGAACTGTATAAATAATAGGCCAAAACATTTTTTTCGTTGTCATTGAAATAATTTCAAAGTTGGCTAAATTTGGAAAATCATTTCTTAATTGTAAAAACCGAGTACTCATATGAATATTCATTGCCATAGTTAAGATTAGCATTAATGCAATGAAGTTTGATGAAATAACAGTAACTTTCCAACCCAGAATACCGAGAAGACCAGTCATAATCAAAACTGAAAAGAAACAACTACTAATTGGTACTATTATCCAAATTAATTTTCTAAAAATAAACCATAATGTTGCAATGATAAATAAAAGAACACCTAACCCAAAAATAATTATGTCACTTTTAATAAATGACATCATATCATCAGCGATCATTGGAATGCCTCCTAGGTAAATTTTTCCAACATCATTGTAGCTTTTAATTACTTCTCTTATTTGAGTAATATTTTTATGGTTTTTTTTCTTTAATCCATCTTTATATATTTCTATTTCTTCTTTTGTTTTATTTTCTATATCTTTTAATTCATCTTTTTTTATATAAACAATTATACCACTGGTTTTACCATCTTCACTAATTACAAAATTTCTAAAGACTGGACTATTCAATATTTCTTTAAATCCCCTTTCAATATCTATATTTTCATCTTTTAATGTTTTAAAACTTCCTAATCTTTCTTGAAGAGAAGCGTCAGAATTATTGAGTAATGGAATATCTAATAAAGTTATAACACTATGAACCCAATCTAAACTTTGAATTTTATACTTTAGGCTCAAAAGATTATTTATGGAAGACTCTGAAATCATTCCTTCATTAGGAGTATAAGTTAAAACTAAAAATTCTTTTGAACCATATCTCTCTGTAATTTCTTTTAAATATTCAAGGTCAGGATCACCTTCAATTAAAAGAGTGTCAGAAGAAGCATCTAGTCTAAAATCTTTAGAAAAATAACCAAAACTCAATAATATAATTAAAAGTAATGTAAAAATAGATTTAGGATTTTTAAGAACAGTGTTTTGGTATAAATGAGATAGCATTTAATACTATTTATATTGGATATTAATAACTTTGAGTATCTTTATCTTTAAATTTAGTAAACATTGCTTCAAACTCAACATCGATATTACCAGTAGGGCCATGTCTTTGTTTTGCAATAATTATTTGAGCTAGTGTTGATATTTCACCCATTTTTGCCTGCCATTCTGCATGTTCAACAGTTGCTGCCTGAGGTTCTTTAGCCTCTAGATAATAAGCCTCTCTATAAACAAACATTACAACATCAGCATCTTGTTCAATTGATCCTGATTCTCTTAAATCTGACAATAGAGGTTTATGGTTATCTCTTTGTTCTACTTGTCTAGATAACTGAGAAAGCGCAATAACAGGAATTTTTAGTTCTTTTGCTATTGCTTTGAGCCCTTGAGTTATTTGTGAAATTTCCTGTACTCTACCATCTCTATTATTTAGGGAACCTGTCATTAATTGAATGTAATCAACAACAATTAAATCTAAACCATGTAGTCTTTTAATTCTTCTTGCTCTATTACTCATAGCAGCAATACTAATTGCTGGTGTTTCATCAATATACAATGGTAACTCAGCTATATTTTTTGATGTTTCAATAAATTTATCAAATTGTTCATCTGTAATTTTTCCTCTTCTTATATCATTCGATTTAATTCTAGATTGTTCAGCTAAAATTCTAGTTGATAATTGTTCAGACGACATCTCTAACGAAAAAAAAGCAATTGATGATTTTCTTCCATTTTCTTGAAGTTTTTGAGCAGCGTGGAAAGCTATATTAGTAGCTAGAGCTGTTTTACCCATTCCAGGACGACCAGCTATAATAACTAAATCAGAATTATGAAGTCCTCCCAATCTATCGTCTAGATCTCTTAAACCAGTTGGCACACCAACAATACCTTCGTCATTTTGATAAGCAGTCTTTGCCATATCTATAGTTTGTCTCATTGCTTCATCAAATTTTACTAATGATGAATTAAAAGATCCTTTTTCAGCAAGATCAAATAACAATCTTTCTGAATTTTCTATTATATTTTGTCCATTAACATCAAGAGCATTTAGTTTTGCAGCATCAATGGTATTTTCAGATATTTTAATTAGCTCTCTCCTAACAAACATATCATAAATAATTCTTGAATATTCTATTGCTTGTCTTGGAGGTGTAGAAAATTTTGTTACTTTGACCAAATATTCTGGAACATTTAATTCGTCTTTTTCATTTTCAAAATAATTTTTTAATGTTATTGGATTTGCAAGCATCCCTCTATAAATCAGACTCTCAATTGCTGAAAAAATACTTTGATGCATAGGGTCATGAAAGTTAACGCTAGAAATGATTGTATTAATTTCATCAAATATCTCATTTTGAACCAGTATTGACCCAATTACTCCCTGTTCAGCCTCAATGTTGTTGGGTAGTTCTTTAAAAGTATCTTTGACTATGCTTAAATTATTTTCCACACATCAATACTAGCTTAAATAATTTTTAAAAAAAATAATAAATTTATGCTGGGGAAAAAATTGTATAATTATTGAATAGTTTCTGCTGTAACTACGTTGATAGTTATTTCAGAATCTATCTCAGAGTGTAAGATAATTTTTACCTTAAATTTACCAATTGATTTAATTTCAGTTATTGGTTGTATCATTGAGGGTTTGATATCTAGCTTATCATTTTCTTGTAAAAGTTTTGCAATTTCAGTTGGTTTAACCGAACCATAAAGTTCTTTATTTTCTGTGCTTAGTTTTTTTATTTCATACTCTTTATTATTGATTTTTTCAGAAATTTTTTGAGCTTCTTTCTTTTTTTCAATATCTTTTTTTCCTAATTCATCTTTTATTTTTTCAACTTCAGCAATATTTTCTTTAGATGCGTAAAGAGCTTTTTTATTTGAAATCAAAAAGTTTCTAGCAAAACCTCTTTTTACATCAATGATTTCACCGATAGATCCGATTCGTCTTAAATTTTCTAAAAGTATAACTTTCATTTAAATTAAAGCTAAGTTTCTAGCTCTCTTTATAGATAGAGAAAGCTCTCGTTGTTTTTTTTGTGAAACATTTGTTATTCTTGATGGTAAAATTTTTCCATTCTCTGACATATATTTTTTTAATAATCTAATATTTTTATAATTTACCTCTGGCGCACCTTTAGCTGATAGTGGACAAGATTTTTTAAATTTATATTTATTAGGTTGGAAAATACTTAGTTTTGCAAAATTACTTTGATTCCCTTTTTTTTTATTTCCAGCTCTTTTTTTTGATGGCATAATTATTCTCTATTATATTCTCTTTTATTTTCCTTTTTTTCGTATTCATCTTTCTTAGAAAAATATTTTTCCTCTAAATTGAATTTTTTAACCTTAACAGTCATATATCTTAGTAGATTTTTATCTATAGATTCATTTTTTTCTAATTCTTCAATAATTTTTCCTGCACCTTTGATCTTAAAGTGCATATAAATACCTTTTTTATTTTTTTTTATAGCATAAGAGAGATGTAATAACCCCCATTCTTCAGTTTGTACTATTTCACCATCATTTTTTTCAACAATTTTAGAGTATTTCTCAGTTAAGGATTTTACCTGAGCGGGGCTGGTATCTTGTCTAGCTACAATAGTGTGTTCGTATAAATTCATAATTGTTCTTTAATAAAAATTGAGGATATACTATTATAATAATTGAATTACAACACTTAAAACCACAATAAACTTTACATATTTAAATGTTTTCTGTTATTTTTCCAGGTCAAGGCTCTCAATTCGTGGGTATGTGCAAAGACTTACATGACAAGTATGCTTTAATTCAAAATTTATTCAAAGAGGCTGATGAAATACTTGGATTTCCACTATCAAAGCTTATTTTAAGTGGCCCAAAAGAAGAACTAGACTTAACAGAGAATACTCAGCCAGCAATATTTTTAGTTAGTTACTCAATTTTTAAACTTATCAAAGAAGAGTTTAAAATTGATCTGAACAAAGCAAATTTTTTAGCAGGACACTCATTGGGTGAGTATTCAGCACTAAGCTCAGCTGAAGCACTATCATTTTCAGATACTTTAAAAATATTAAAAATTAGAGGTAAAGCCATGCAGAGTTCTGTACCCAAAGGTGTAGGTGGAATGGTTGCGGTACTAGGATCTGAAATTAAGATAATAGAAAATTTAGTTAATGAAAATAAAAACAAGTATGAATGTTTTATTGCTAATGATAATTCTGTTGGTCAAATAGTGTTAAGTGGCAATATAGATGATTTAGAAAAAATTATGGTTGATCTGAAATCTGCAAATATTAAGAATATTAAACTTCCTGTAAGTGCACCATTTCATTGTAAATTAATGAATAATGCAACGATTGTGATGAAAGAAGAGATTGCAAAACTGAATTTTAAAGAACCAAAAAATACTCTTATTTCCAACGTGACTAGTAGAGAAATAACTGATTCAAATGAGTTAAAAGATTTGTTAGTTCAGCAAATTGAAAGTAGAGTCCGATGGAGAGAAAGTATTTTGTTCATGATTGATAGTGGGGTTAATCAATTCATAGAAATTGGACCTAGCAAAGTTTTATCAGGTCTAGTAAAGAGAATAGACAGAAATATCAAAGTTAGTGCAATAAATACAGAAGAAGATATAAAGTTAATTAATATTGATGAGTAGTTTAAAAAATAAAAATATTATAGTTACAGGTGCATCAGGTGGCATAGGTAATTCAATTGTTGAAAAATTGTACGACAGTGGAGCTAACATTTTAGCCACAGGAACAAGAATTGAAAAATTAGAAGAATTGAAAATTAAATTTAGTAATATTAAAATACTCAAGTTTGATATATCTCAACATGAAAAAATTGAAGAATTTTTAAATGAAGCTACAGAGGAATTAGGTGGTTCACTTGATTGTATAATTAATAATGCTGGCATCACAAAAGATAATTTAACAATTAGAATGAGCCTTGAAGAGTGGACTAAAGTAATAGATATTAATTTAACTTCTACTTTTTTAATGTGCAAATATTCTATAAAAAAAATGCTTAAAAATAAGAGTGGGAAAATTATAAATATCACATCCGTAGTGGGTCATACAGGAAATGTCGGTCAAGCAAATTATACTGCTTCAAAAGCTGGCATAGTAGCCATGTCTAAAAGTCTAGCAATCGAGTATGCTAAAAAGAATATTAATGTAAATTGTATCTCTCCTGGATTTATAAGTACCGCAATGACTGATCAAATTGATGAAAAACACAAAGAAGCAATTATAGGCAAAATTCCCTCTAATAGATTAGGTAAACCAGAGGATATTGCTAATGCAGTTGCTTTCTTAAGTTCTGACCAATCAGATTATATTAATGGAGAAACAATACATGTTAATGGAGGGATGTATTTGGGTTGACAAAACTACTTTTTGGACTATTAACGAAATATAACAAAAAGGAACAATATGTCAGAAGATATTTCAAGTAAAGTTAAAAAGATCGTAGCAGACCATCTGGGTATTGATGAAGCTAAAGTTCAAGATGACTCAAGTTTTATAGATGATCTTGGAGCCGACAGTTTAGATACAGTTGAATTAGTAATGGCTTTTGAAGAGGAATTTGGATCAGAAATTTCAGATAGTGAAGCTGAAAAAATTCTTACTGTAGGTGATGCTGTAAAATTTATTGAAGGCAAAGCAAACTAGATATTAAATGTCCACAAAAAAAGATGGGATAATGGTAATTTTATCATCCCCATCTGGGGCAGGAAAAACTACTTTAGTAAAACTTCTTTCAAAAAATAATAATTTTTATATATCCGTATCTCATACCACAAGAGAACCAAGATCAAATGAAATTCCAGATAAAGATTATTTCTTTATAAACGAAGAAAAATTTAAAAGTTTAATAAAAAATGAAGAATTCCTAGAATATGCTAGAGTATTCAGCCATCTTTATGGAACTACAAGAACACCAGTTATTGAAAAATTAGATAAAGGTGAAAATGTAATATTTGATATTGATTGGCAGGGAGCGGATCAGATCAAAAATAAAAAATTAAATTATAAATTGATTACTTTTTTTATTCTACCACCAAGTAAAAAGGTATTATTTGAAAGATTATCCAATAGAGACATGAAAGACAAATTAATTGTAGAAGAAAGAATGAAAGAATTTAGTAGAGATGTTCTTCACTGGATCAATTATGATTATGTAATTGTAAATGATAATCTTGACGAGTGTTACTCAAAAATAAGTAATTTAATAGATGCAGAAATCAATAATGGCTCAAAAGATTATGATAAAGAGTATATTAGAGAGCACATTAATAAACTAATCTCTTAAGTCTTCATACTCCTTCACAAGTTTAAAATACATTTCTGGTTCTAAGTTCTGAGGTCTAAGATTTAGATCGATATTAAATTTTTTTGCTACTACTTTCGCATTATGAAATACTTGATTAAAAGGTTTTTTTAACATCTTTCTTCTTTGACTAAAGAAAATTCTAGTAATCATTTCAAGATTATTAGCATTTTTTAATTTAAAAAAATTTTTCTTTGGAGTAAATAATAGTAAAGAGCTATCGATTTTTGGTCTGGGTGTAAAACTTTGAGGCTTGATATCTATTATTTTTTTAACATTTAATTTCCAATTAGTTAAAATAGAAAGTCTACCGTATTTTGAATTATTATAATTTGCTATGATTCTATCAGCAACTTCTTTTTGAAACATTAAAACTAAGTTTTCAAACCAAAAATTTGTTCCAATGTTTATAATCCATTTTGATAATATTTCTGTTGAAATATTATATGGTAAATTACCAAACACAGTCAGTTTTTGATTTGAAATTTTATCTTCAGAAATTTTTAATACATCATCATTAATAATTTCTATTTTGTCATTAAACTTTTCTTTTAATAGCAAGGATAAATTATCATCTTTTTCAATAACATAAATTTTTTTTGGATTTTTTTTTAGAATAAAATTGGTTAAATTACCACTACCAGGACCAATTTCTAAAATTTCTTTATTAGTAATATCTGTTATGGATACAATTTTTTCAAGAACATCTCTATCTATTAGAAAATTTTGTCCAAGACTTTTTTTAGCTTTAATTTTCACTTAATTATTTAAAAATTTTAAAGCTTCTATTAAACTTTTTGGATTAGACAAATTTTTACCTAACATAGCTGTATTCGGACCATGATCAGGAGAAATACGCACGAATGGTAGACCTAATGTTATATTGATTGCATCAAACTCAAATAAACTCTTCATAGGTGTGAGAACTTGATCGTGATACATTCCAATTATAACATCAAATTTTCTTAAATTCCCCCTCATAAATATAGTGTCAGCGGGAAAAGGACCATCAATAGAAAAATTTTTTTTTTTTAAATTTTTAATTGTTGGTTTTATTATCGTTTCTTCTTCTGAATTTTTGAAATTACTTTCACAGTGAGGGTTTAGTCCTGTGATAGCTATTTTAGGTTTTTTATTAAATCTTTTTTTATAAAATTTATTTATAAGTTGAACATGATTAATAATTTTTTTTCTAGTAATTTTTTTATAAACACTTTTTAAAGGTAAATGAGTAGTTAAAGGACTAACTGCAAGTTTTTTGTTATAAATTAACATAACAGTATTATCTTTATTATTAGTTTTTTTAGAAAGATATTCTGTAATACCCAAAATTTTTCCTTTTAAAAAATCTTTCTTTGATATTGGTCCATTGATCAAACCTGAAAAGTTATTTGTTTTAAGTAGATCTAATGCTAATTCAAAAGATTTTTTTATATATATATTTGATTTGCTAGATATTTTATCGAAATTTTTTCTAAAATTAAATTTGACATCAATTATGTTAATTTCATTTTTTTTAATTTTATTAAGATTAAATATATCTTTATTTATTGTATTAATCTTTAAATTATATTTAAAAAATTTCATATGAGCTATTAATAATTTTTTTGAAATAATTAAAATAATTTCATTCTGAACTTTTTTATTTTTTAATGCTTTAAAAAATATTTCTGTAAAAATACTGTAGGGCTCTCCAGCAACAACTAAAGTTGGTTTAAAATTTTTGGACATCAGTATTTATCTTAATCTTATTAAAGTGGATCTTTGAAAACATTTCTAGCTGTCGCTCTTGTTCTAATAGGATCATTTTTTTTAACTCTTTTTCTGGATCAGTATTTATTTCTTCATCTTTAATATCATTTACTTTTAAAATTAAAAAATTATTTCCAAGCTGTATTGGTTTACTATAATAATTAATTTTTAAATTCGAAATTGCGCCGTATATCAAATTAGTTAATTCATTTTTTTTCATCCAGCCTATTTTCCCCCCAAATTTTGAGGTATCACTAATGCTATAAATGGCCGCTGCGTTTTCAAAGCCTAATTTTTCTATATCTTGATATATTTTTTTTTTTAATTCATCTAAAGATTTGTTTTTATCTTTTTCAAAAACGATTTCAGATAATAAAAAACTTTTTTCGATCAATAATTTTTTTTGTATAGTTACTTTATTTTTTAATTTTTCTTCATCTATAGATAATTGTTTATTATAAATTTCATAAATTAATTGATTCCATAAAGTTTCAATTTCAATCTTACTTTTTATTGTTTCAATAGTTAAATCATAACCTTTTAAATAATTAGCAAAATCTTCTTCACTCTTTAAGTTGAGCTTTAAAAAAAAACTTTCAATTACTTTATCTAAATAAGGATTTTGCTGATTAAATTTAAAATATTTTATTAATTCTATTTCTTTTATTTTTTCCCTCAAAATAGAGTCTTTAGCAATTTCTTTTATCTTCTTGTTTTCAAGTTTTGTTAAATCATTATTTAATGCAATTAAATATATTGCTTCTTTTTCTATATCAATATTTGTAATTATTTCATTATTTACCTTATAAGAAATCAAGATGTCGCTTATTGAGTTAGTTTTTATATTAAAAAAAATGATCAATAAAATAAATAGATATATTTTTTTCATTAGTTAAATAAATTGGGGCTTGATGTTTGACCAAAAGGTATAATTGTTAGTTTAAAAAAAATATTTTTTTCAGGCTTTATGTCTCTATCATTATAGTAATCTTTGTTGAATTCTAATGCTGCAATTAAACAATCATTCCTATACTCGTAAATAAAATTATAAAATTCTGTAAGTTTTGTTTTTTTATTTTTTCTCGTTTTAAACGAAATTTTTTTATCATCATTAATTGTATAAGATGAACTGTTTGATATAAATGTTTCTTTATTTCCTGTGTTATTTTCATTTAAATATTCAAACTTTGTAACAAAGTTATTAACTTTAAAATTACTTTCTACTGACTGATAATTTGTGTCATTCAAATTTTCAGCTAATGAAAAATTATATTTCATATTAATATTTTCACCAAGTTTAAACCCAATATCACCCACAATATCTGAAGTTTTCTTTCCTAAAGTACTATTTCGAGGCAATTTTTTTTCTTCTTTAAGCCTAAATATATTTGCTATTCTGGCACCAAGTATCTCCTGATCATTCTGATCTATTCTTGAGTAATTTAATCCATACGTTAAAGAGGCTCCTCCTTCAACGGTTTGACTAACACCCAACCTATTTAAATCAAAAATATTACTCACGTCTATACGTCTATCCAGATCTTTTAAATCTTCATTATTTGTAGGACTAAATTTAAATGAAATTTTTGGATTTAAAACACTTGAGTCATTATCGTAATATTTAATCAAAGGATAAGAAAGGTTATGTTGAAAAATTGTTTTTAATTTAGTGCTTGTTTCATTCTTATAATTAGCAGAGTTTGAAGAATCGGTAATAATATTTTTGATAAGAACAGTTGAGTCATTTTTGAAACCATTATTTGAAAAAAGTATGTTTGAATTATATAAAAAATCATTAATCAAGACATTTTCATATACATTTGTATTATAATGTTTTGCATATCCCGATAGTTCCAATTGTAAGTCACCATTAAATATACCAAAATTATTAACACTTCCTAAGTCCTTTGTTAAACTATAGGAGGGATAAATAAACTCAAACCTATCACTCTTTTTTTTATTTAAATCTTCATAAATTAAAAAATCAGCATTAAATGCCAAGTCTTCTCTATATGCTGACACCCCAAGTGAAGAAGTTAACAAAGAAAAATTATCTATAAGTGGTGAGGCCAATTTCATACTTTTGAGGTATGTGTCATTAGAGACCTGCTGAATCTGAAGTGTAACCTCACTTTCATCAAAATTAGTCATATTTATTTGACCTTTTGATTTAGAAAAAAAGTGCGATTTACTTATTTTATCATTTTGAAAAAGAGAACTAGTGTCTATTATATTTTTAAAATGTGCATTAACACTTCTATATTCTGTTTGTATAAGCGTTTTATCTTTAGCATAAAATCTAGGAGTAAAAGTGGCATCCTTATCTTCCGCTATGGCAAGATAATAAGGAACACTTAAGGACACACCGTTATTTGAAGAGTTAATAAAGCTTGGCATCAAAAAACCTGATTGTCTTTTGACTGTTGGATCAGGGTGAAAAAACTTTGGAAAATAAAAAACTGGATAATCATATATAGTAAGCCAGGCATTTTTATAATTTATGATTTTTTTATTTTTATCGTGTAAAATTTCTTCTGCAGATATTTGCCAAGGAGGACAGCTATCATTTATTTTACAGGTAGTGAATATTCCTTTATTTACAGTTGTGGTGTCTTTATTATAGAAAATAGCATTACCTTTTAATCTTGGTTCATTATCAACATTAAATTCGCTATTATTAAATTTTAGTGAAATATCTTTACCAACTAGTTTTTTCAATTCTAGATCAATGAATCCTTTTGATAATTGGTATATGTTTTTCTGCTTGTCAGTAAAAGTAGCATCGTTTATTTTAACTAATTTTCGAGACTTATTATAAACAAAGTTACTGACTAAAAAAATATTACCCATATCATCGTTTATCGTGCTTTCATTTGGTGATGTTAAAATTTCATTTTTGATATTATATGAAATTTCATCAGATTTTATTGTAATATTGTTAAAAGAATCTTTAATAGTGACTTTACCATAAGCCCTAATCAAAAATTTTTTTTCAAAGTACTCAAACTTATTAGCTTTGATTTCAATTTTTCTTTCTGGATATTTTGTTATTCCATCAAATGCAATTAAAGTAAAATTACTTTTATTGTATTCAAATTTCTTAGCATTTATAAAAAAATTATTTTTAATAGACCTTGCAATACCATTTTTTGCTTTTATGAGGTTACCATTATCATTAATTTCAATTTCATTAGACTCAAAAATAAACTCATTAGATAAAACAGTCTTTGGATTAAAATTAATCAAAAAGAAAAAAAAAATGAATATAAGATAATTATTTTTCATTAATTCTTATCAGTGGAATTAAAATTGATATTGTTATCATTAAAAGTGGTAAAGTTACTGAGTACAGTAAAGGAATTTTATCATTTACACCAAGTAAATTAAATAAGTAATAAATATAATATATTATTACAGATATTAAAACTCCTAAAATAGTATGAAAAATTACCGATGTATTCCTTTTTATGTTAAGCATGATTATTGAGGATAAAATTGACATTATTGAAACATAATAAGGGAAAACTAATAATTTACCTATATGTGAATCTATATCATCTACTGAGTAACCAAGATTTTTATAATCTTTACGGAGCTGAAGCAGCTGAGCTATACTGAGTGAAGACAAATTGCTAAATAAATTATTTATTTTCTTTTTATTAAAGTGTGATTTTAAAACAAAATTATCAATTTTTTTTGAGGTTAGGTCCTTTTCTAAAATTGTTGGCTTCATTACTATCCAATTCTCATTTGATATGTCTATTCTTGGAGCTAAGATCAATTTATTGAAGTCAAACTTTAAATCAAACTCAGTAATAGAGACAGTTTCAAGGTAATTTTTTTCAATTTTTTTAGCATTTACAATGTATATTTTTTTATCTATTTCATCACGTAGCCACAAACCATTTTCAGTTACTACCGCTAAATACTTATTGTCATTAGAGTATTTGTTTTTGATATCTAAATATATAAATTTAAGTTTAGATGAAAAACCATAATAAAAGATAATTAAAAATATACCCATTACAAAAGAAGAAGTAAATAATATCTTTAGTACCTTCAAATTACTTAAGCCGTTAATTTTTAAAACTTCTAACTCATTTCTACTGATTAATTCACTAAAAAAAAATTGAGCAGAAACTAAAAAAATAAAAGGAAAGATTTCAAAAATTGTTGATGGGGTATTTAAAAAAGTCATTAAAAAAGAATAGTAAGTTCCTGAACTTATATTTTTAAAATATGAGATTTCATCAAAGATACTTAATATAAAAATCAATGAATAAAAAATAAGAAAAATAAGAAAAAATTTTTTTAAAAAAAGTTTAATTATATATTTTTCGTAAGTTTTTAAAATCATTTTATAGTTTATTTTTAAATTTTATAGTTAAGAGTAAATAGGAAATTATAAATAAAAGTAATGGAAAAAAAATAAAAAAAAGAAAGCCAGATAAGTTAATTGTTGAATACCTCAAAGATAATTCAGAAATTAGGATTAAAGAGAATGTTATAAAAAATATAAAAAAACTATATTTATAATAAGTTTTTACCTCTCTCGATTTAAGTATTATTAAAGAAACAATCAATCCAATTAATGGAATATATATAGGCTTATAAAGTCTTTTTAAAAATTCCTGAGTAATATCTTTAATTTTTGTTTCATTGCACATCAACCTTGATGATATATATTCTATTTGTTCTTTAGAGTTAAAAGAATATATGCATTTAAGTAATTCATTTGTTGAAATTTCTTGTATTTTTGGAAACACAGTTGTTTTAGAAGAATATTTTTCTAAATTAAAATTTAATTGTCTAAATTTAAAATTAGTCAATTCACCATTATTGTTATTAATTATATTTCCATTAAATAATTTAAAAAATCTGATTTTATTTTCTACATACAGACGACCATTTTTTGCAAAAATTATTTGAAAACCATCATCTATTTCTCTTAAATCGTTACTAGAGTCTTTTAAATAAATATTCTTAAGGTTTCCTAGTTCATCTTTGTGATCTATAAATATTGTTAAATCTGATACTGTGTCAATAAACTTTCCAGCTTTGATTAATGAAGGTAGAAAATCTATATTTGATTGTCTAATAAAGTCTCTTCCTTTATCTTGACTTAATGGTGAAATGAATAAACCTAAAATTAATTGAAATATAGTAACCAATAAGGAGTAAATAATTACCGCCTTTATAAAACTAATTTTATTAATACCATTTGACCACAACACCAAAAGTTCATTTTTAAGCTCATATTGATTTATTTGATGAAATAGAGAAATAAAAAAAACAAATGGCAATATTCTATGAATTATTTTAGGAAGATTTAATAATGTGTATAAAAAATACACTTTAAGGCTATGACCATCCTCAGCCACAAAATCTAAAAACTTTACAGCCTGTATAACCCATACAATCAAACCAACTGATGCAGTTATCATAAAAAACGTCTTTGTTGCATCAATAATAAATTTATTAAATATTAAGTTTTTCATTGAATTATATTAATTTTGTACATATATAGCATCGAACACGCATAGAGTGTATTTAAAATTTATGTCTATTCAAATTAACTATAAAAATAGAAGCTTTAAAAATACTTCGGCTAACCTTGTCTTGTTTGTTGATGAAAATTACAATATTGACGGGTTAAAAAAATATATTTCTAAGGAAGAATTTTCTTACATATTTGACCTATTAAAAAATAGTGATTTAAAGAAAAACTTACTTTTATTTAAAATTAATTCAAAAAAAACAATATTTTTAGTCTCTATTAAAAAAGATTTAAAAACTTCTGATGTAGAAAGTTTAGGTGCTAAATTTCATAGTTACATAAATTATGATAATAAAAATGATTATTTTGTAAACCCAGACACTATAAAATGCAAAGTAGAAAATTTTGTTGGACATTTTCTACATGGACTAAAATTGAAATCTTATGATTTTAGTATTTATAAATCAAAAAAAAATAAAAGACTTGTTTCCATAAATGTAAGCGGAAGTAAAAACAATATTTCTGCTCAAAATCAATTAAGATTTAAAGCATTAGAAGAAGGTACTTTTTTTGCAAGAGATCTTGTGTCTGAACCTGGAAATATTTTACATCCAGATGAGTATGCAAAAAGATTAAGCGCACTTAAAAAATATGGTTTAAAAATAAATATATATGATGATAAGCAATTAAAAAAATTAGGAATGAATGCTTTATTAGGCGTAGGACAAGGAAGTATTAGAGGGTCATACCTTGTAACAATGGAATGGAAAGGAACAAAAAATAATTCTAAACCCTTAGCATTTGTTGGCAAGGGAGTTTGTTTTGATACTGGTGGGATTTCACTTAAACCAGCAAAATTTATGGAAGATATGACTTATGATATGGCGGGTTCAGCCACTGTAGTTGGTTTAATGAAAAATCTTGCATTAAGAAAAGCAAAAATTAATGCTGTTGGTGTTGTAGGACTTGTAGAAAATATGCCAGGTGGGAATGCGCAAAGACCTGGAGATATAGTTAAATCTTATAGTGGTAAAACAATAGAAATATTAAATACAGATGCAGAAGGCAGATTGGTTTTAGCCGATGCTTTAACATTTACTGAGAAAAAATTTAAACCTAAATTTATGGTTGATTTAGCAACTCTTACGGGTGCTATAATAGTTTCATTAGGTTCTGAATATGCTGGTTTGTTTTCAAATGATGAAAAATTATCAAAACAACTATTGAATGCAGGTGAAAAAGTTGACGAAAAATTATGGAGAATGCCTTTACATAAAAATTTTGATAAACTTATTGATTCAAAAAATGCTGACATGCAAAATATAAATTATGTTGGTGGAGCAGGATCAACAACTGCTGCACAATTTTTACAAAGATTTATTCTAAACAAGACACCTTGGGCTCATTTAGACATAGCTGGTATGGCTTTCTCAAAATATGGTGGTGCTTTAAATTCAGGTGGGGCAACTGGTTATGGAGTAAGATTATTAAATAAACTAATAGAGGATGATTATGAGTAATATAGAACAAACACTATCAATTATTAAACCAGATGCAGTAGAAAGAAATTTAGATAATGAAATTAAGGAAATATTTAAAAATAAAGGTTTTAATATTGTTAAAGATAAAAAAATTCAAATAGCAAAATCTGAAGCTGAACAATTCTATAAAGTTCATGAAACAAAGCCCTTTTACAAAGATTTATGTGCATATTTGTCATCAGGACCAATAGTTGTGATGGTACTTGAAAAAGAAAATGCAGTTTTAGGAAATAGAGAGCTGATGGGAGCTACTAAGCCTGAAGAAGCTGCAGAAGGAACAATAAGAAAAAAATATGGCATTTCAATTGATAAAAATTCTGTCCATGGTTCTGATAGTGTTGAGAATGCAAAAATTGAAATTGATTTCTTCTTTAAAGACTAGTTAAAAATTTTCATAATAGCAGCTGGATACAATTTGTGTTCTAGCTTCAAAACTTTTTTTGATAAAGTAGTTGGATTATCTCTTGTAGTTATCTTTACTTTTTTTTGTAAAATAATTCTTCCAGAGTCTAACATTTCACTGACATGATGTACAGTGCAGCCTGCAAACTTATCTTTATTTTTAATAGCTCTAAAATGAGTATTAAGACCTTTATACTTTGGAAGTAGTGAAGGATGAATATTGATTATCTTACCATTAAATTTTTTTATAAAATTTTTAGACAAAATTTTCATAAATCCTGCCAAACAAATAAATTTTATTTTTTTTTTTTTAATAATATTAGTATATTTTTTTCTGCCTCTTTGTAATTCTTAAAATTAAAAATTTTTTTTTTTATTTCAAATTCGTTTGCATATTTTAAACCTTTTGCAAGATAAGTGTTAGAAACTATTAAATCTATAGAGATAGAAGATCTTTTTAATTTAGAGAATTTTATTATATTTTTTAAATTACTTCCTGTTCCTGAAATAAAAACTGCTGTTTTTATTTTTTTAAGACCAGTCAATTTTTCCATTAAGTTTAACTTTAGTATTTCCCGTGATTATTTTTCCTATAACGTATGGTTTAAATTTTTTTGTAAAAAATTTTGAGATTTTTTTTAAATTTTTTGGTTGGATTATTAAACAAAAGCCAACACCACAATTAAATGTTTTTAACATCTCTGTATCCTCAATGTTATTTTGTTTTAACCATTTAAAAATTTTTTTAGTTTTAATTTTATTCAAATCTATATCAGCAACTAATCCGTCTGGAATAACTCTTTTGATATTATCTACTAGTCCACCACCAGTTATATTTGAACATCCGTTTAAAAGATTTTTATTAATTAGGTTTAAAACTTCGTTAACATAAATTTTTGTTGGTCTCAATAATTCATTTTTTAAAAATAAGTTATTTTTAAAATTAATTTTTTTTTTTTTAAAATATATCTAACTAATGAATAACCATTAGAGTGAATACCACTTGAAGGTATAGCTAAAATTAAATCATTTTTTTTAATATTTTTTTTATGTAGAATTTTTTTCTCATCTACTAAACCTACAGCAAATCCAGCTATATCAAATTTACCTTTTTCATAGGTCCCAGGCATTTCTGCAGTTTCCCCACCTACCAATTCACAGTTTGAAATTTTACATCCTTTTACTATACCTTTAAGAATAGATTTTAATTTTTTTAAATCAATTTTATTTATTGATATATAATCTAAAAATAATAGAGGTTTTGCTCCCTGAACAATTAGATCATTTACACTCATTGCAACCAAATCAATTCCAATTGTATCATATTTATTTAGTGTATTTGCTATCTCCACTTTGGTTCCAACACCGTCAGTGCAAGCTACAATTTTAGGGTGTTTAAATTTTTTTGGAATATTTGAAATAGAACCAAAACCACCAATGTTACCAAACTTTTTTTTGCCTTTATTTTTTGATAATAAAGCGGATATGAATTTAACAAAATTGTCAGCAGAGCTTATATTTACACCACTTTTTTCATAGGTTAATTTTTCTTTTTTCATTAGTATAAAATATGCAAATTTTTAAAAAATTAATAAGATTAAAAAAAGTATATATATTTTTTAGTTCATACGTTCTATTTATAATAATTTTTTCCACAACTTATTTGAATGCCAATACTTTTAAAGTGTCTGATATTGAAATTTCATCTCCTTTTGAGCTCAATTTTAAGAAAAGTAAAGTAATTGATGATGGATTTCAGACTTCTTTCACAAATTTACTTTCAATGATTACAACCTCAGGTGATAAAGATAAAATTAAGAAAGTATCGCTAAAAGAGCTCAAGAGTATGATTGATTCTTTTACAATAAGTGACGAGAAATTTATTAATAACGAATATTATGCAAAACTTGAAACAAGCTTTAATAAAAAAAAAATTTTAAATTTTTTAGAAAAAAAAAGTATCTTTCCATCAATTCCAATAAGAAATAAAATTTTATTAATTCCAATAATAATAGATACTGAAACTGATAATGTTTATTTATTTGATAATAATATTTTTTATAAAAAATGGAATAATAAAAGTAAAAATTATCAATTATTAGAATATCTATTACCAAGTGAAGACCTTGAAGATTTGAATGAACTTCAAGAGATCTCTACCTCTATCGAAGAACATGATTTTATAAATCTAATAACTAAATATGATTTAAAAGATTATATAATTTTAATCATTTATAAAAATAAAAATGAACTTAAGATACTCTCAAAAATTAATTTAAACAATTCTCTTAAGATCGATAATCAAGAATATTTTAAAGTTGATATAAAAAAAGAAAAAGATTTCAATATGATTTTAAACAATTTAAAGAATTCGTATGAAGATGAATGGAAGAAAAACAATGAGATAAATACATCGATAAAACTTCCATTGATTATTTCGATAAATTCAAAAGATTATAAAAAAATTATGTATTTAGAAGATGTGCTAACTAAAACTGATCTAATATCAAATTTCTACATATTAAATTTTAACAATCAAAACATTCAATATCGAATAATTTATAATGGATCCCCTAAAAATTTTTTTAATAATATGAGTAATAAAAATTTTAATATAGTAATGGAAAATAATGTTTGGACAGTTAAATGAAAAGTTTGAATCAATTATTATTAGACTTTGACTATGAGCAAAACTTTAAAGATGATGATTTTTATGTTGGAAAAAGTAACTTTTATGCATTTGAATTAATGAACAATTGGCCAAAATGGGAAAAAAACTTCATAAATATCATTGGAGAGAAATTTTCTGGCAAAACTCATTTAACAGATATTTTCTTAAAAAAATTTGGTGGGATAAGGATTGAAACAAATTTTTTTGATGATGAAAATTTAAAAACAATTAAACCTTATCAAAATGTTGTCTTAGAAAATTTTGATTTAGATGTGAATGAGAAACTAATCTATAGTCTTTTTAATATTATTGATCAGGATAATAAATTTTTGATAATTACGTCTTCAGAACCAGTAGCAAAAATTGATTTTAAACTCGAAGATCTTAAATCAAGAACTAAAAACTGCTTACTAGCAAAAATTGAAAACCCAGATGATGAATTAATGTTTGCTTTAATACTAAAAAATTTGTCTGATAGACAGATTTCTCTAGATAAAAGATTAATCGATTTCATTATTAAAAGAGTTGACAGATCGTATGGCAAAATATTTGAATTCATATATAAAATTGATGAGATTAGTTTAAAAAAGAAAAAATCAATAGATTTTAAGATCATTAATGAGGCATTAGAGAATAAGTGAATAAATATAGGACACATAATTGCAACGAATTAAACAAAGATAACAGTGGGCAAGCGATTGTTTTGTCTGGTTGGGTTAATAAAAAAAGAGATCATGGAAATCTTTTATTCATTGATTTAAGAGATAATTACGGAATGACTCAATGCATTGTTGATAAAAGTAATGAGAACTTTAAATTACTAGAAAAAATTCAGTTAGAAAGTGTCATTAGAATAAATGGAAAAGTAATTGAAAGAAGTGTTGACACTATTAATTCTGATCTCCAAACTGGTGAGATAGAAATTAATATTGATAAATTCGAAGTTCTAGGAACATGTAAAGAGCTTCCAATGCCAGTATTTAGTGACCAGGAATATGCAGAAGAAATAAGACTTAAATATAGATTTTTAGATTTAAGAAGAAAAAAAATTCATGACAATATTGTTTTAAGATCAAAAGTTATTTCATTTATCAGGAATGAAATGTTCAATTTAGATTTTTTGGAATTTCAAACACCAATACTGACATCTTCAAGTCCTGAGGGTGCTAGGGACTTTTTAGTTCCCAGTAGGTTAAATCCAGGAAAATTTTATGCACTACCACAAGCACCTCAACAATTTAAACAATTAATAATGGTATCTGGGTTTGACAAATATTTTCAAATTGCGCCATGTTTTAGGGATGAAGATGCAAGAGCAGATAGAAGTCCCGGTGAATTCTATCAACTTGATCTGGAAATGTCATTTGTTGAACAAGAAGATATTTTTGCAGTTGTTGAAAAATTAATAATAAATGTTTTTAAAAATTTTTCTTCAAAAAAATTAATGCATGAAAAATTTCCAAGAATACCATATGAAGAATCTATGCTTAAATATGGATCAGATA
This sequence comes from Candidatus Pelagibacter sp. Uisw_134_02, assembly GCF_047720265.1. Taxonomy (GTDB): domain Bacteria; phylum Pseudomonadota; class Alphaproteobacteria; order Pelagibacterales; family Pelagibacteraceae; genus Pelagibacter. Next base: position 820,693 of record NZ_CP159813.1, on the reverse strand, counting down.
AACCTGATCTAAGAAATCCATTAATAATTTCAGATTTGTCAGACATATTTACGCGTGATGATGTTACGTTTGAAATATTTAAAAAACTTGTAAAATCTGGCTCTAAAGTAAGATCTATAGTAACTAAAAATACAAAAGAAAAACCAAGAAGTTTTTTTGATAATATAGATAAATGGGCCAAGGAACAGGGAGCTTCTGGTCTTGCTTATTTTACAATTGAAAAAAATGAAAATATTTTAGCTAAAGGACCTGTGGGAAAGTTTTTTTCAAAAGAATCTTTAGATGAAATTATGAAAATTACTGGTGCTGAAGTGGGTGATAGTATATTTTTTGCCTGTGGAAAAATACAGGATGTTGAAAAGATTACCTCTCAAGCTAGAGATAAAATTGCTAAGGATTTAGAACTAATAGATGAAAACACTTTTGCATTTTGTTGGATTGTTGATTATCCAATGTTTGAAAAAAATGAAGTAACTAATAAAATTGAATTTAGTCACAACCCATTTTCAATGCCACAAGGTGATATTAAAGATATTGATTTAGATAATCCCCTTAATATTAAAGCCTATCAATATGATATTGTTTGTAATGGAATAGAATTGTCTTCAGGCGCAATTAGAAACCATGTACCAGAACTAATGTATAAATTATTTTCAATAGCTGGTTATGACAAAGACCAAGTTAATGAAAAATTTAGTGGTATGATAAATGCCCTTAGTTATGGAGCACCACCTCATGGAGGAATAGCACCTGGAATAGATAGAATTGTAATGCTTTTAGCAAATGAGAAGAATATTAGAGAAGTTACTATGTTTCCAATGAATCAAAATGCACAAGACCTAATGATGAATGCACCATCTGAAGTTAATGAAGAACAACTTAAAGAACTTGGATTAGCTTTAAAATTGAAAAAATAATATTATTTTTTTCCTTTTAAGCTTATTTTAACATCAGATAAGTCTACAAGATTTTTTTTGTAATTATTTCTAACAAAGCCTTTGCTAGTAACATCTTTTATAATCTTAAGTAATTGATTTTGATCTTCAGTGTTTTCCTCTTCAAGTGAAGATCTGTCTGATCCACCAATTGCTGGAGTATGCGCTAGATCTTCTCTATTTTGATAAGAGATAGCTAGTTCCCTAAATATATAATCAAGTATTGAAGATGCACTCATTATTCTGTCATTACCATGTACTTTTCCAGATGGTTCAAATTTAGTATCAACATAAGCACTAATAAACTCATCTAGTGGAACACCATATTGAAGGCCAAGTGATATTGCTATTGCAAAATTATTCATTAAGGCTTTTACTAATTCACCTTCTTTGCTTGTGTCGATAAAAATTTCACCTATTTTTCCATCCTCATATTCACCTGTATGTAAATAAACTTTGTGATCACCAATAGTTGCTTTTTGAATATAGCCCTTTCTTCTATCTGGCATACTAAATCTTTTACCTACACCTTCGCTTATTTTTTTAACAAATGTAGAGTTACTCTCTTTTGAAACAACTTTAGGCTGGCTTTGCTCAGATACAATATCTAATTTTTTAGGCTCAATTATCTTATTATTTGGATCTAAGCTTTTAGTTTTTCTTGTATCAAGTTTTACATCCAAAACTTCAAATTTTCCATCATCTCTCTTTTCAAGGTTTGCTAATTCTGTTTCATTAATATCATCTAGATAATGATTAACTTTAAAGCTACATGTATAATAAGTTTCTACTAAATATTTTGCCATTTTTCCTTTAATTAATTTTTAATTTTGAATCTTATGATAATTAATTTATATACAAATCCCTACTTTAGTCTAATTTAAATTATACAATTTTAGATTGAAGAATAAGCAAATTATATGTTGACACTTTTAAAAAAAATTTTCATCTGGTGGAATCAAGAAACTTTTGGAACAAAATTAAAAACAATTTTTTTTGGAAAACTTGTAGGAAGTGATTCGACAGGTAACAAATACTATGAGAGTAAAGCCGGTAAAAGATGGGTAATTTATAGTGGAGAAATTGATGCCTCAAAAATACCTAGTGAATGGTATTCGTGGATTCACTTTACACGCAATAGGATTGAGAATAAACATGATTTAGAAAAATATGATTGGCAAAAACCACATCAATCAAATCAAACTGGCACAGAAAATGCACACCACCCAAATAAAAATAATGAAGAAATTAAAAAAAAATATACTACTTGGAAAATTTAGTTTCCTATTATTTTTAACCTATTTTTTTTTTGTAAACCTATCTTTTCCTTTAACTGCACTTGAAAATATTAAAAATGGCTTTATTGAGATAAAAATTTTAGATAAGGTTAGTTCTAAAACAAACCTTTTAAAACTTAAAATTGGTGAGAAATTAATTTTTCAAAATTTATCAATTAGAAGCTTAAAGTGTAAAAATTCAGAATTTGATGATAGTCCAGAAATAACAGCATATATTCAGGTTAAAGATATATCAAATAAAGATAACAATGAGGTTTTTGTGTTTAATGGTTGGACATTTTCATCTAGTCCAGCAATTAATCCATTTGATCACCCTGTTTATGATATTTGGTTAACTAAATGTTATTAAATAACTTTTTCGTTATCTAGCCAACTTACATTAAAATCTGAGTCAATAAATTTTTTATGATTTAGTAAAATTTTATGTAGTGGTATTGTTGTTGTGATACCCTCAATCACAAACTCGTCTAAAGAACGATTCATCCTTTGAATAGCTTCAGTTCTATTTCTTCCCTGAGTAATTACTTTACAAACCATACTGTCATAAAATGGTGTAACTTTATAACCTTGAAATATTGCTCCATCAACCCTTGTTCTAAAACCTGATGGTTGATGACACATACCTATAGTACCTGGTGATGGTTGAAAATTTTTACTTGCATCTTCTGCGTTTATTCTACATTCAATTGCATGACCTCTAGGGTTGATATCACTTTGTTTAAGTGCCGTTTCTCCTGTGTAAGCTATCCAAATTTGTTCTTTAATTATGTCGATACCAGTAACCATCTCCGTAACTGGATGTTCAACTTGAATTCTTGTATTCATTTCTAAAAAATAAAATTTCCCATCTTCATAAATAAATTCAACTGTTCCAGCACCTTCGTAGCCAATTTTACTCACCATATTTACAGTTCTTTCAAAAAGATCTTTTCTAATTTTGTCTGTTAGAACTGGGCTAGGGGTTTCTTCTATTAATTTTTGATGCCTTCTTTGAACTGAACAATCTCTTTCATGAAGGTGGACTGTTAGATTCTTACCTGATAAAATTTGTACCTCAATATGTCTTGGGTTCTGAAAAAATTTCTCAATATATATTTCGTCATTACCAAAATATTTTTTCGCTTCAGATTTTGCTGTTGAAAATAATGTTTCAAATTCCTCTTCTTTATGAACAATTTTCATTCCCTTGCCACCACCACCAGCAGACGCTTTAATTAATACTGGAAATCCTATTTTTTTACAAATCTCTTTAGCTGACTTTATATCTTTTATACCACCTTCAGAACCCTCAATAACTGGCAAACCATGTTCTTTAGCAATTTTTTTTGCTTGGATTTTATCTCCCATCATCTTTATTAGTTTTGAAGATGCTCCAATAAATTTGATATTATTCTCTTCTAATATCTTAGCAAAGTTTGCATTTTCAGATAAAAAACCATATCCAGGATGTACTGCTTCAGCTTTTGTAAGTTCAATTGCAGACATTAATGCAGGAATATTTAGATAACTATTTGCTGGTTGGTGTGAGCCTATGCAAACACTTTCATCTGCAAGCCTGACATGCATACTATCTCTATCGACATCTGAATGAACAGCAACAGTCTCTATACCCCATTCTTTACAGGCTCTTATAACTCTAACTGCAATTTCTCCTCGATTTGCAATTAAAATTTTTTTGAACATTACTCTACAATAATAATAGTTTGACCAAATTCAACAGGTTGGCCATCTTCAACACAAATCTCTTTGATAATACCGTCTACTGTTGATGGAATATGATTCATTGTTTTCATTGCCTCAACAATCATAATTGTTTCACCTTTTTTTATTTTTTTGCCAACTTCAATAAATTTTTTTGCACCGGGTTCTGGGGCATGGTAGGCAGTTCCAATAATGGGAGATTTAACTTCAGTACCACTTACAGCCTTAGGTAATTTTTTTGTAGGCTCTGAAGTAGATGCAGCAACACTTACTGTTTCACTAGAATTTGGCACAACCCATTTAGATACCTTGATCTTAGTATCCTTATCTGTGTATTCGATCTCAGTTAAACCAAATTCATTTAAGTACTCAGTTAATTCTTTGATAATTTTTTTATCTATTTTCATTTTTGTAGTAAGTTTTGCATTGCAATTATGGCTAAAATATATCCATTGTCACCTAAACCAAAAATACCACCAGTAGCAATATCACTAATTAAAGATTTATGTCTAAATTCCTCTCTTTTATATATATTTGATATGTGAAGTTCAATAATTGGTCTCTTGTAAATATCTAAAGCATCTCTAATAGCAACAGATGTGTGTGTAAATCCAGCTGCGTTAATGATTATGCCATCAAATTTTTTTTTTGCATCCTGTATAGTTGTAACTATCTCACCCTCTATATTTGATTGACAAAACTCCAAATTAATTTTTAATTCCTTAGCTTTGTTCAGGCAATTTTCTTTTAATTTATCAAATGTTATTGATCCATATTGTGATTGTTCTCTTTTACCTAATAGATTAAGATTGGGACCATTAATAATTATAATATTATTATGCATCAAATTCTTATACATTATGAAAAAAATAAAAAAAATAAAAATCAAGGTAAATGGTAAAATTTCAACAATAAATGAAAATTTAAGCCTATTAATTTTTCTTAAAGAACTAAAAATTCCACTTAAAAAAGTAGCAATTGAACTGAATCAAGAAATAATAGATAAAAATGATACAAATAAAATAAAACTAAAAAAAAATGACAAGATAGAAATTGTTCATTTTATTGGAGGTGGTTAAAAATGAACAATGATAAATTAATAGTTGCTAAAAAAAAATTTAATTCCAGATTAATAGTTGGTACTGGGAAATATAAAAGTATGTCAGAGTGTGCAAAAGCTATTAAATTATCTGGTGCAGAAATAGTAACAGTTGCTGTAAGAAGAGTTAATATCTCAGATAAAAAAAAACCATTATTGATGGATTATATTGATCCAAAAAAAATTACTTACCTTCCGAATACAGCTGGATGTTTTAATTCAGGAGAAGCACTTAGAACACTGAGATTAGCTAGAGAAATTGGTGGATGGAAACTAGTAAAACTAGAGGTGCTGGGAGATAAAAAAAATCTATTTCCTGAAATGATTGAAACTTTAAAATCGACAGAAGTTTTGACTAAAGAAGGATTTAAAGTAATGGTGTATTGTAATGATGATCCCCTGATGGCAAAAAGATTAGAAAATGTTGGAGCTTGTGCAATTATGCCTTTAGCAGCACCCATAGGATCTGGACTAGGAATCCAAAATCCAACAAATATTAAAATTATAAGAAGTCAAACAAAACTTCCCGTGATAATTGATGCTGGATTAGGTCAAGCATCAGATGCAGTCATTGCTATGGAATTGGGTTGTGATGGAGTTTTGGCCAATACAGCAATTGCAAAAGCTAAAAAACCATTTCAAATGGCACTAGCATTTAGAAATGCAGTTATTGCTGGCAGACAATCTTATTTATCTGGGAGAATAGAAAAATCAATTTATGGAAGCGCATCATCACCAGCAACTGGAATTATTTAAGCAGCTGGTTTTTTAAAAAATTTTTTTTTATAAGGTTTTTTTTTATAAGGTTTTTTTTTATTTAAAGTTTCAAAAGTTTTTAATTCTTTCTTTTGTTCCTCTAGGTTTTTTAATTTTTCTAGATGTTCTACAGTTTCTATTGTTTTTTTAGTTTTATTTTGCAGGTCAATTATATATTCAGGAATAATTAGAGAATTATCTGCAATAATATCTATTTTAATTAAGTTCTTTTCCTCAAAATATTTTAAATCTTCGATAAAATTTTCTTTCATAAAATCTGATATTTTTTCGCAGATTTTTAATTCTACAAATTTAGCCTTTGTTAAAACAGCTTTAACTTCCACCAATTTAAGAATTTTCATAGCAAAAAACTCATCTGTAAGAGTAACTTTCCATTTTACAGCACTTTCCCGAAGTCTTTGTCTAGACATCTCTAATAACCCAAAAGTACTAATTCTTCCTATTTGAATTCTTGCCCTATCCGTTCTACACTTTTCTTTAAGTTTTCTTTCAACTAATCTTCTATTCCCAAAACTTAGCATATCAATAAAGTCAATTATTACTAAACCAGATAAATCTCTGATTTTTATTTGTCTAGATATCTCTTCAGCCGCTTCTAAGTTTGTATCTAAAGCAGTGCTTTCAACATTTTTTTGCTTTATGGAGCTACCTGAGTTTATATCAATAGAAACTAATGCCTCAGTTGGGTTTATAACTAAATATCCACCTGATTTTAATTTAATCTCAGTATCATAAATCTGATTTAATTTTTCTTCTATATTTAATTTAAAAAATAAAGGAATTTTTTCTCTATATTTCTTTATTTTTTTTACATGTGAAGGCATCATTAATTTCATAAAACTTTGTGCTTTTTTATATCCTTCGTTTCCTTCAATCACTACACTGTTTGTGTTTTCATCATACATATCTCTCAATGTTCTTTTTATAATATCGCTTTCTTGATGAATTAAAGAGGGCGCAATAGAATTTAAAGCACTTTCTTTTATTCCATTCCACGTCTTAATTAATGTTTGAAGATCATGGTCTATTTCATTTTTTGTTTTATTAGATCCCGCTGTTCTAACAATAAGACCCATTTCTTTTGGAATAATTATGTCATTTAAAATAGTTCTGATTTTTTTTCTTTCACCTGGGTTAAATATTTTACGAGATATACCCCCACCTTTTGGTGTGTTTGGCATTAACACTATATATTTACCTGCTATAGAAATAAAAGTACTTAGAGCAGCACCCTTTTGCCCTCTCTCATCCTTTAACACTTGTACTAGAATTACTTGGTTAGGTTTAATAACTTCTTGTATTTTGTATCTTTTAAATCTGGGTCTTAACTTTACCTTTTTAACTTCATCAATTTGATTTGTTTCATTAGCATTTTTTTCTATCAATATTTTGTCAGACTCAGGCTGACCTTCTAACAAATTAAGATCTATTTCAGAGTCTGGTTTAGCTTCAACTGGATCATTAATATCCAAATTACCTTCATTGATGTTTTTCTGCTCTTCTTTTTCACTTTCTTTTAAAAGTTCTTCTCTTGCTCTTTCTTCCTCTTCTTTAATTTTTATTAAATCACTTTGAGGAATTTGATAGTAGTCAGATTGAATATCATTAAAAGATAGAAAACCGTGCCTATCTCTACCGAAGTCTATAAAAGCCGCTTGTAATGAAGGTTCAACACGACTAACTTTTCCAAGATAAATATTATTTTTAATTAAATTATTTTTTAAACCTTCGTATTCGTAGTCTTCAATATTGTCCCCAGATTTAAGCACAACCCTAGTTTCATTTGGATGCGAAGCATCAATGTATAAATTTTTTTCCATATTTTTTTGATTAATTGTTTCATTTATTTAAATAATTTTAAATTTTGTTTTAATTCTAGTGCCATAACTTTAACAAATTCATATATATATTAAACTTAAATGCACAAAATAATTAAAAATATATTTATACTAATTTTAAGCTTTGGTCTATTGTCTGCATTTATTATAATAGCGGTTTTATGGGCCTTTTCTAATAATTTACCAGATTATAAATTTCTCAAGAACTATAAACCAGCTGTATCAAGTAAGGTTTATTCAGGTAATGGTGAGTTGGTTAATGATTTTTCTACAGAAAAAAGAATTTTTGTTCCATATAATGCTATATCAGAAAAAGTAATTAATTCCTTTTTGTCAGCAGAAGATAAAAATTTTTTTTCACATCCAGGTGTTGATGCAAGAGGTGTTTTAAGAGCTATAGTAAATAATATATCCAATGTTATATCCTCAAAAAGATTAGAAGGAGCCTCAACAATAACTCAACAAGTTGCTAAAAATTTTTTATTAACAAATGAAGTAAGTTTGAATAGAAAAATAAAAGAGGCAATTTTAGCGTTTAGAATTGAAAGAGTACTTTCAAAAGCGAGAATATTAGAATTATATCTTAATCAAATTTATCTGGGTGAAGGAACATATGGAGTTGCGTCAGCAAGTCTTGAGTATTTTGATAAACCAATTAGTGAATTAAATTATGGTGAGGCTGCTTTGTTAGCAGCACTACCAAAAGCTCCAAGCAGATATAATCCCTATAAGAATATTGAGTTAGCAAAGTTTAGAAGAGATCTTGTTTTGAAAAATCTTTTTGAAAATAAATACATAGATGAAAAAAATTATAAAAAATTTGTTAAAGATCAAATCTATTTAAAAAAAAGAAAAAAAACTTTTACTGAAGATACAAGTTATTATGTAGAAGATATCAGAAAAGATGTTGTTGATAAGCTTGGTTTTAACAAAGTATATAAACAAGGATTAAATATTAGTACACCAATAAATTTAAACTTGCAAAAAATTGCTATAAAATCATTAAGAGAAGGATTAACTAGTTATGATAAAAGAAAAGGTTGGCGTGGCCCCCTATTAAATTTTAAAAAAATTGATAATTGGAATAATAAATTAGATAAATTTAGATTAGAAAAATCAATAAATTGGAACTTAGCTATAGTAAAAAAAATTGACAAATTTTTAATTGAAATCGAAACAGAAAATAATTTAAAAGGGGTCATTAAATACGAAAATATTTCCTGGATTAAAAAAGAATTCAGCGAAGTATTAAAAGTTGGAGATTTGATTTATGTAGAGAATCTAAATGATAATATATTTGCATTAAGGCAATTACCGGAAGTTAATGGTGGTATAGTGGTTATGGACCCATTCACTGGAAGAGTATTGGCTTTGAGTGGTGGTTTTAGTTTTAAAAAAAGTGAATTCAATAGAGCTACTCAAGCACAACGACAACCTGGCTCTGCTTTTAAACCATTTATATACGCACTTGCTCTTGAGAATGGGTATACACCCTCAACTTTAATTTTAGATGCACCACTTGTTTTGGAACAAGGATCTGATTTAAAAATGTGGAAACCAGAAAATTATGGAAAAAAATTCTATGGGCCTTCAACTTTAAGAATGGGTTTGGAAAAATCTAGAAATTTAATGACAGTCAGAATAGCACAAGACCTTGGGCTTAAAAAAATAGTCAATTTTTCAAAACAACTTGGAATTTATGATAACCCCGATGAACTTTTGTCAATTTCACTGGGTTCAGCGGAAACAACTTTATTAAAACTAACCTCAGCTTACTCTTCATTTGTTAATGGTGGAAAACTTGTAAAACCAATAATGATTGATCGAATTCAAGACAGTGAAGGAAACACAATATTGAATAATGAAAAAAGAAAATGTGTAAATTGTGATCAAATATCTCTATTAAATGAGAATTACCCAAAAATCGAGGATGAGTTTTTACAAATATTTTCTGCTGAAACAGCCTATCAAATAACATCAATCTTAGAAGGTACAGTTCAAAATGGAACAGCTAGAAAACTAAAAGACTTAAATCTAGATTTAGCTGGGAAAACAGGAACTACAAATGGCAATACAGATACTTGGTTTATTGGATTTACATCAAAATTGGCAATAGGAGTATATGTTGGCTCGGATAACCCAAAATCATTAGGACGATATGAGACGGGAGCTAAAACAGCCCTACCAATTTTTAAAAATTTTGTGAGAAATGCAGTTAAAAAACAAGATGCAAGACCATTTAAAGTTGCTGATAATATTATAATGAGAGTTATAGACTCAAGTACAGGAAAAAAAGCAGAAACCAGCAGTAAATTCACTATAATAGAGGCTTATAAAAATTTACCAGTAGATAATGTGTTAAATCTAAACATTAACAATAGATTAAAAAATAATAATATATTAAAATTCTATTAATGGAAAATGAATATATAAATCACAAATTAGAAATAGAAAAAATAAACCAAAGAGTTAAGGAGTATCTTTGAAAAAAATGATATTTATAAAAAGTTAAAAAAAAATAATCATAAGATTTTAGAAAGTGATTTCTGGCAAGACAAATCCATTTCTCAAAAAATAATTAAGGAAAAAAAATTATATGAAGATTTAATAAATTCATATGACAATTCATCTAGGTCGCTTATTGATCTAAATGAATTAAATAATCTAGCTGTAGAAGAAAAAAATCAATCAATAATTACCGAAGTTTTAGAAGATGTTAAAGAATTAAAAAAATTAGCAAAACAAAATGAAATAAAGTGTTTTCTATCAAATGAAACCGATAGCCTTGATTGTTATATTGAAATTCATGCTGGAGCCGGAGGTACAGAAAGTCAGGATTGGGCAGAAATGCTAAGAAGAATGTATTTAAAGTGGTCAGATATAAGAAATTTTAAATCAGAATTGATAAGTGAACATAGAAGTGATGAGGCAGGAATAAAATCATCTACAATAAAAATTCAAGGAGAATATGTATTTGGATGGTTAAAATCTGAATCTGGAATTCACAGGTTAGTACGAATTTCCCCATTTGATTCTGGTGCAAGGAGACATACAAGTTTTGCTAGTGTGTGGATATATCCTGTTGTAGATGAAAATATTGATATTGAAATTATTGAAAAGGATTTAAGGATAGACACTTACAGATCCAGTGGAGCAGGAGGGCAACATGTCAATACAACAGATAGTGCTGTTAGAATTACTCATATTCCCTCAAAGATTGTTGTACAATGTCAAAATGAAAGATCTCAACATAAAAATAAAGAAACTTGTATGAATATGCTTAAAGCAAGACTTTATGACTTTGAAATTAAAAAGAGAGAAAAAGAAAATCAAACTGTAGAGTCGTCTAAATCAGAGATAGGTTGGGGGCACCAAATTCGGTCTTATGTTTTGCACCCATATAGAATGGTAAAAGATAATAGAACAAGTTTTGAAAGTTCAAATCCTGACAAGGTTTTAGATGGAGAAATTGACGACTTTCTAGAAAGTTCATTGTATAAAGTTGAATGATCAAAGGAATAATTAAAATTATATTAACTATTGCCTTGATTATAATCCTAGGAATAATTTACTTGAGTATTTTCGGCATAAAAACAGATAAATTTAATAGTCAAATTAAGAAAAGTATTTTAAAAATTAATCAAAAGATTGATATTGATTTAAGTGATGTAACCTATTTACTAAATCCATATAATTTTAGTATTAAGGTCTCTACTAAAAATTCACACATATTAGTAGAGAATAGTGAGATTGATATAAATCTAATTAAAACAAGCGTATCCTTGAAATCCTTAATTAATAATCAATTTTCTATTAGTAATTTACAAATTTATACAGAAGAAATAAAAATTGATGATTTAATTTTTTTCACAAGAACTATTTACAACACACCTGAGTTATTTGTCTTAAATACAATAATTAAAGATGGTTCTATAGCAGCAGATTTAAATATAAATTTTGATAATGAAGGAAAAATAAAAAACAATTATCAAATCAAAGGCTTTATTAAAAATGTAAAATTTAATTTATTAAATAAATTTAATGTTAAAGATTTGAATTTTTCTTTTGATATAAATAGTAACAAATATTCTTTAAGTAAAATAAAAACATCATTTAATAAAATTAGATTTGATTCACCTTATGTTCAAATTATTAAAAAAAAAGATTTATATCTAGTTGATGGAACGGTATTAAGTAAAGGCCAAATACTAGAAAAGAAAGATTTAGAACTTATTTTTGGAAATTTGCTCAACAGTTTTGATATTACAAAAGTTGAATTAAGTTCAAAAAATAATTTTTCATTTACTATTAACAAAAAATTTAAATTAAAAGATCTGAAAGTTAAAACTATTATTGATTTAGATCAATTAATGCTTAAAGAAAAATATTTAAATTTAAAATCTTTTATACCAAATGCAAAGGAAGAAATAAAATTTAAAAATCACAAAATTAAAATTGATTATAAAAAAGATCAATTAAATATTGAAGGAAATGGAGATATACTTTTAGTGGATAATATCGAGCAATTATCTTATGCAATTATTAAAGATAAAAATAAATTTATATTTAACACTAAAATAAATATAAAACACAATCCCTTAATTATAAAATTTCTAGACTATGAGAAAAAAGAGGGAGTTAATTCGATGATTTCAGTCAATGGAAATTTAAACAAAAATGGCTCAATTAAATTTAAGTCTATTGCTCTGAAGGAAAATAAAAATAAAATTTTAATCGAAAATTTAAAGCTTAGCCCAGCTTTTAAAATTAACAATATAACCTCTGTTAACATTGATTATAAAAATAAAAAAAATATTGTTAACAAATTAAACTTAAAAAAAGATAATTCTAATTTTTTTATAGATGGAGATAACCTTGATGCTGTAAAAATAATAAATAATATTATGAATAGTGATGATGAAAGTTCGTCTATTTTTCAAAAACTAAATACTAAAGTTTATATTAAGATTAAAAAAACTTATATCGATGAAATTAATTATCTGAATGATTTATCAGGATATATAAATTTTAAAGATAATAAAATTGATGACTTGAAATTAGAATCAACTTTTCCCAACAATAAAAAAATTAGCTTAACAATTAACACCAATAAATCTCTAGAAAAAATTACAAGGTTATTTACTGATTATCCAAAACCCTTAATTAAAAGATATGATTTTATAAAAGGCTTTGAGGATGGATATTTAGAATTTAATTCAATTAAAAAAAATAATATCTCTAATTCGATATTAGTTATTGATGATTTTAAAGTTAAAGAGATACCTATTTTTGCAAAATTATTAAGTTTAGCCTCGCTTCAGGGGATAGCTGATATTTTAACAGGTGAAGGAATAAGGTTTACAGATTTTGAAATGAAATTTTCAAACCAACAAAATCTTACTAAAATTGATGAAATGTATGCTATTGGACCAGCTGTCTCTATTTTAATGGATGGATATATACAGGATAAAAAATTAGTTAGCTTACGTGGAACCTTAGTTCCTGCTACTACTATAAATAGGTCTATTGCCTCAATACCTTTTTTAGGTGATCTATTGATTGGAGATAAAGTGGGCGAGGGTGTTTTTGGAGTTAGTTTCAAGATTAAGGGACCACCAAAAAATTTATCAACTACAGTAAATCCAATTAAAACTTTAACACCTAGATTTATTACAAGAACATTAGAAAATATAAAAAAGAATTAAGTTAATTTAACTTTAATGTGCCTTTTTTTACCCAAAGATAGTTTAATTAAATTTTCTTGAAATAAATTTTTAGTAACTATTAATTTTTCATCCAATATAACATTATTATTCATTTTAATCCCATTGCCTTTTATCAATCTTCTGATCTCACTTTTTGAATTTTCTAATTTAGACAGGATTATTAAATCTATAATAGTTATTTTATTTTTTAATTCTTTTTCAGCTATTGAAATAGAAGGTAAATTATTTCCCAATGAATTATCAGCAAAAGTTTGTTTTGCTGTTTCTTTACTATTTTCAGCTTCTTGCTTACCATGCAACATTTCTGTTGTTTTATTAGCTAGTAAAATTTTTAAATCATTAATATTATTATTTTTGATTTCTTCAATTTCACCAATACTTATATCGGTAAATGTTTTAAGAAATTTTACAACATCTCTATCATCTATATTTCTCCAAAATTGCCAATAATCATAAGGAGACAAAAATTTCTTATCCAACCAAACAGCCCCAGATTCAGTTTTCCCCATTTTAGCTCCAGATGCCAAAGTTATTAATGGTGTTGTTAAACCATAAGCCTGTTTGTTTGAGTATCTTTTTATTAAGTCAACACCATTAACAATATTACCCCATTGATCAGAACCACCTATTTGTAAAATGCAATTTTCTTTTTTATTTAATTCTAAAAAATCATAAGCCTGTAGAATCATATAATTAAACTCCATGTAGCTTAATGACTGTTCTCTTTCTAATCTAGTTTTGACACTATCAAAACTTAACATTTTATTTATTGTAAAGTGCTTTCCAATATCTCTTAAAAAAGAAATATAATTTAAATTTTTAAGCCACGAATAATTATTAACAAAAATTGGTTTAGTTTTAGGATCTTTAATATCTAAAAAAATTTTAAGTATTTTTTCTATATTTTTAATATTTCTTTCTATTTCATCTTCACTTAATATTGTTCTTGTTTTATCTTTACCTGAAGGATCACCAATTCTAGTAGTACCACCACCTAATAATACTATAGGTCTATGCCCATGTTTTTGTAATAGTCTTAAACACATTATTTGAAGTAAGCTCCCAACATGAAGGCTTTCAGCTGTACAATCGAAACCAATATAACTATTGATTTTTTCTTTTTCTAGTAATTTAGATAAATCTTCTTCTCCAGTACATTGATAGAATAATCCTCTATCTTTAAATTCTTTTAAAAAATTATTCATAAGTATATGCTTCTACAATATACAAATTTTTATAAAAAAAAATAAGAATGAAAAAAAATTATACAGCATTAGGCTTGATGAGCGGTACTTCAATGGATGGGGTAGATGCCTCAACAGTTTTTTCTGATGGTAACACAGGTATAATCACAAGCATTAAAAACCAATATTTTGAATACGACAAAGATCTTTATCAAAAATTAACCAATTTAAGGGATAAAATATCCAATTCCAAAGATCTTAAAAATCTTTTTGAAGATCTTAATTCAATTGAAAAAAAAATTACCTTATTTCATGCAAAAATCGTAAACGAAATGATTCAATCACATCCTAAATTTGAGATAGATATAGTAGGATTTCATGGCCAAACAATATTTCATAACGCAGAAGAAAAAATTTCTGTTCAATTGGGTGATGGAAAACTTTTATCTCAACTAACCAAAAAAAAAGTAGTTTATAATTTTAGACAAAATGATCTAAAAAATGGAGGTCAAGGTGCCCCATTAACTCCAATTTTTCATCAAAATTTAGTTAGAAATATTAATTTAGAATGGTGGCCGGTGGTAGTTCTTAATATTGGTGGCATTTCTAATGCAACAAGTATTTCAAGAGTTTATCCCTCAGATTTAACAGATGATAATAAAGATAATAAATTATTTGCTGAAGATATTGGTCCAGGTAATTGTTTGATTGATGAATGGATAAGAAAAAATTCAAAATATAGATATGACAAAGATGGATTAATAGCCAAATCAGGAAAAGTAAATGAATTAATTTTTAACCAAGCGGTAGAAAATTTTTTATATTTGGGCAGTACAAAAAACAAATCTCTTGATGTAAAAGATTTTGATATTTCATTTGTAAGAGGACTTTCTTTAGAAGATGGTGCAGCTACTTTAACCCACTTTACTGCAAAATTAATTGGATCAGGTTTGATAAACTTTATGTTGAAATGTTATGCTCCTAAAATGGAAATTTTATCTAATGCTACATGTTTAGTTTGTGGTGGAGGTAGAAAAAATAAACTTTTAATTGATATATTAAAAAAAAATTTAAATGTTAAAGAACTGGTATTGATTGATGGGTATGGTATTGATGGAGATTTTATAGAGTCTCAAGCTTTTGCTTATCTTGCAATTAGATCTTATTTAAGTTTACCAATTTCTTATCCAAGTACCACTGACTGTAAGAAGCCAACTATTGGCGGAGTAATAGTAGAGAATTTTTAAAATAAAGCAGACTCTTTTTTAATATATTTATCTAAACTTTCTGTCAAAACATTTTCTTTATTAGTAAAGAAATGATTTGCATCATTTATTGATTGAAAGTCAACTTTAATACCTTTTTGGGCACTCAGTTTTTTGTTTAAATCTATAATATGTTCTAGAGGCACAAGCTCATCTTTTTTTCCATAAATCATTAGACCTGATGTTGGACAGGGAGATAAAAATGAAAAATCGTATACATTTGGCTGTGGTGATATTGAAATAAATCTATTAATTTCAGGTCTTCTCATTAATAATTGCATTGCTATTAGAGATCCAAAAGAAAATCCAGAAACCCAACATTGTGAGTTATCAAAGTTTTCTCTTTCAAGCCAATCTAATGCTGCGGCAGCATCTGCAAGTTCACCTTGACCATTATCAAATTCACCATCACTTTTTCCAACACCTCTAAAGTTAACTCTACATACAGAAAATTCATTATTCATAAATGAATGAAATGTATTAACAACTACTTTATTATTCATTGTCCCACCATATTGAGGATGAGGTTGAAGTACTAATGCTATTGGAGAGGTTGTTTTGTTACTCTTATAATATTTAGCCTCTAATCTTCCAGCAGGGCCAGGTATAAAAACTTCTACTATTTTGCTATCCATAAATGATATTGATAATTATTCTCAAAAAAAAATACACTTATCATAACTAAGCGACAATATGTTATCTTTTTTTTATATTGTATACTTGACTAATTTAGTCAAGTTTGTATAAAAAGCCTTCTTAAATAAGGGTAAATATGAAATTAACGTCAAAAGGTAGATATGCAGTAATGGCTTTAGCTGACCTTGCTAAATTCAATAGTGTTAATCCAGTATCTTTAAGAGATATATCGTTAAGACAAGGAATTTCTTTGAATTTTTTAGAGCAAATTTTTTCTAAGTTAAAAAAATATAATATCGTAAAAAGCATTAGAGGAACTAATGGAGGCTATATCTTAAGCAAAGAACCAGAAGAGATTAAATTAGCAAATATACTTAATGCTGTAGATGAAGAAGTTAAAACTGTTCAATGCAAGAAGGAGTCGAAAAAAGGATGCAATAGCAAGACTACAAAATGTATCACTCATAATTTATGGGACGAACTTGAAGTTCATATTAATCATTTCTTTGAACAAAAAAATTTAAAAGATCTTATAAGCAACTCATCAGAAAGTAGAAATTTAAATGGACGCTAGAGAAAAAGAAATAGAAAAATTAAAAGATTATAAGTATGGATTTTCAACTGACATTGAAAGTATAACAGCACCCAAAGGCTTAAATGAAGAAGTAATTAAATTTATTTCAAATATTAAAAAAGAACCTAAATGGATGCTTGATTTTAGATTAAAAGCATTTGAAAGATTTAAACAATTAAAAGAACCAGATTGGCAAAAACCTAAGTATCCAAAAATTGATTATCAAGATTTATATTATTATTCAGCACCAAAAAGTATGGATGATAAACCTAAAAGTTTAGATGAATTAGATCCAAAACTTTTAGAAACATATAAAAAACTTGGGATACCACTTCAAGAACAAGCAAGATTAAATGGTATTGCAGTTGATGCAGTATTTGACTCAGTCTCAGTTGCCACAACTTTTAGAGAAGAACTGTCTAAGCTAGGAATTATCTTTTGTCCTATATCAGAGGCTATTCAAAATCATCCTGAACTAGTTAAGAAATATCTTGGATCTGTAATTCCTACAACCGATCACTTTTTTGCAACTCTTAATTCTGCTGTTTTTACCGATGGTTCATTTGCATATATACCCGAAGGCGTAAGATGTCCGATGGAATTATCTACTTACTTTAGAATTAATGCCTCAAATACAGGTCAGTTTGAAAGAACCTTAATTGTTGCAGATAAAGAAAGTTATGTAAGTTATTTAGAAGGTTGTACAGCTCCAATGAGAGACGAAAATCAATTGCACGCTGCTAATGTAGAGTTGATAGCACTAGACGATGCTGAAATAAAATATTCGACTGTTCAAAATTGGTATCCAGGAGATAAAGATGGAAAAGGTGGAATATATAATTTTGTTACTAAACGAGGTTTGTGCAAAGGTAAAAATTCTAAAATTTCATGGACACAAGTAGAAACAGGATCTGCTATTACTTGGAAATATCCAAGTTGCATCTTAAAAGGAGACAACTCAGTTGGAGAGTTCTATTCAATTGCAATTACAAATAATCATCAAAAAGCTGATACGGGCACAAAAATGATCCATTTAGGTAAAAATACTAAGAGTAAAATTATTTCAAAAGGAATAAGCGCAGGATTTTCAGATATGACTTACAGAGGCCTTGTTGATATTTCCTCTAAAGCATCAAATTCTAACAATTATACACAATGCGACTCTTTATTAATGGGTAATAAATGTGGAGCACACACAGTTCCTTATATTAAAAATAAAAACTCAAAGTCAAATATTGCACATGAGGCAACAACTTCAAAAATAAGTGAAGAACAACTTCATTATTGTCAACAAAGAGGTTTGAGTCAAGAAGAAGCAGTTGGATTAATAGTGAATGGATTTTGTAAAGAGGTATTACAACAACTACCGATGGAATTTGCAGTTGAAGCTCAAAAACTTGTTGGTATCAGTTTAGAAGGAAGCGTTGGATAATGTTAAAAATAAATAAATTAAATGCAAAAATTGACAACAAAGAAATTTTAAAAGAATTTTCTCTTAATATAAATCCTGGAGAGGTTCATGCTATAATGGGCCCAAATGGATCTGGTAAAAGCACATTATCAAATATTTTATCAGGAAAAAAAGGCTATGAAGTCTCAGGAGAAATACTTTTTGAGGAAAAGGATTTATTTGAACTTGAAACAGAAGAAAGAGCACATAAAGGTATATTCTTAGCTTTTCAATATCCGTTAGAGATACCAGGAGTTAATACAAATATATTTTTAAAGACATCGTTAAATGCGGTGAGGAAAGCAAGAGGTGAAAAAGAGCTTGATGCTATCGAGTTTTTGAAATTAGTAAAAGAAAAAGCGAAAGAACTTAAATTTGATGAAGAAAAACTAAATAGACAATTAAATGTTGGTTTTTCAGGTGGAGAAAAAAAGAAAAATGAAATTTTACAAATGTCGTTATTAGCTCCAAAATTATCTATTTTAGATGAAACAGATTCAGGATTAGATATTGATGCTTTAAAAATTGTTGCTGATGGTGTGAATACTTTAAGAGACAACAAAAATTCATTTTTAATAATTACGCATTATCAACGTTTATTAGATTATATCAAACCTGATTTTGTTCATGTTTTGATGGATGGAAAAATTGTTAAATCTGGAGGTGCAGACTTAGCCTTAGAATTAGAAAAAAAGGGGTATGAAAATTTTCACTAAATGAAAGAGCAATTACAAAAAGATTTTGACAATATTATTGAAAATTTAAGTTTATCTCAAAAAGATATTGAAATAAAAAAATTTTATTTAGATAATTTTATTAATAAAGGATTTCCAAACAGAAGAGAAGAAGATTGGAAATTCTCTGATCTTAATCAAATAATAAAAAAAAATATTGGGACACTAAGTTTTTATAGTGATTACACGTCTACTAGCAAAGTTGATACTTCTGTATTCGTTGATGGACTAGAGCATAACAAAATAGTCTTTATAAATGGCAGAATTGAAAAAATTGATTTTGATTATGAAAAAAAAGACCAAATAGAAATAATTGATCAATCTGAAACTATTAATAAATTTAATAATAATAATTCTTTATCTGATTTAAATAATGCCTTTACCAACAAATCTTTTAAAATACTGGTAAAAAGAGGTTATCAATTAGCAAAACCACTTATTATTTATCACACAACTAACTCTAAAATTTGGTCCAAAAATATAAATTTAAGATTAGATTTTGAACTAGATAAAGATAGTTCTTTAAGACTAATTGACTTATTTAACGATACTTCTGAAAAGAATTTTTTAAATATTTTTTATAGCTTTGATTTAAAAGAAAACGCAGTTTTAAAAAATTATAAAATAGATAAGTTTGAAAATAAAAATATTAAATATTCTTTTAATAATATCGAGCAAGAAAAAAATAGTGTTTCAGAAACATTTATTTTATCTTCAGGATCAAATTTTTGTAAAAATGAAATTAATTGTAATTTAAAAGGAAAATATTCTTCAGCATTTATAAATGGTATTTTTTCACTGTCTAAGGATAGGCATCATGAAATTAGAACAACTATAAATCACTTAACAGAAAATACTAAAAGTTATCAATTAGTAAAAAGTGTTTTAGATGATAGTTCTAAAGCTGTATATCAAGGTAAAATATTTGTTAATTCTAAAGCACAGAAAACAGATGGTTATCAACTAAGTAAAGCAATTCTATTAAATGAAGCATCTGAATTTAACGCAAAACCAGAATTAGAAATTTATGCAGATGATGTAAAATGCTCACATGGATCTTCATCAGGGAGTTTAAATGAGGACTCAATATTTTATTTAATGTCCAGAGGATTAAATTATCAGCAATCAAGAGAACTTTTAATCAATGGATTTTTGCTAGATGTAATAGAAAAAATAACAGATTCTGAAATTAAAAATTTGATAAAAAATATGATTGGAGTTAAAGAATGAATATAGATACGATAAAAAAAGAGTTCCCTATTTTTGACGAAAAAATTCAAAATAATGATTTAGTTTATCTTGATAGTGCAAATTCTTCTCAAAAACCAAAAGTTGTAATAGATAGAATTAATGAATTTTATACTAAAGAATTTTCTAATGTAGGGAGAAGTGTTCATTATCTTGCGGTTGCTGCTACAAATTTATATGAGAACACAAGAACTTCAGTTCAAAAGTTTATTAATGCCAAGGATAAAAATGAAATTGTTTTTACTAAAGGTGCAACAGAAGCACTTAATTTAGTTGCTAATACATTGGGTCAAAATTATTTACAAGAAGGTGATGAAGTGCTCATTACTGAATTGGAACACCATTCTAATTATGTACCTTGGCATTTTTTAAGAAAATCAAAAAATATAAAAATTAATTTTGCTGAAATCAATGATGATGGTGAAGTTACATTAGAAGAGATAGAAAAAAAAATTACCTCTAGAACAAAAGTAATTTCAATTACACATTTATCAAATGTTACTGGTGCTATTTTGCCAATTAAAGAAATAACAGAGCTTGCTCATTCAAAAGGAATAATTGTTGTAGTTGATGGTTGTCAGGGTGCTCCTCATTTAAGATTAGATATGCAAGATCTTGATTGTGATTTTTACGCAATTTCTTGTCACAAAATGTATGGCCCAACTGGTTTAGGAATTTTATATGGTAAAAAAAAATGGCTAGAAGAATTGCCACCATATCAAGGTGGCGGTGGAATGATCAATGAAGTTAAAAAAGATAGAATTTCTTATGGTGATTTACCCAATAAATTTGAAGCAGGAACTATGGCTACAGCTCAAGTGATTGCATTTGATCAGTCTATTAAATTTTTAGAAAGAATTGGTATAGATAATGTGGTGAAACATGAAGCTGACTTAGTTGAATATGGGCAGAAACTATTACAAAAAAATAACTCAGTTAAATTAATTGGTAATCCTAAAAATAAAGGTGGAGTTTTATCTTTTACTATTGAGAGTATTCACCCACATGATGTAGCAACTATCTTAGATGAAGATGGAGTCGCAATTAGAGCGGGCCATCATTGCTGTCAAATCCTACATGATAAATTAAATATACCTGCAAGCTCTCGAGCATCTGTTGGAATTTATAATACGAGAGAAGATTTAGATAAACTTAATGATGCAATAAATAATTGTAAAAAAATTTTTAATCAAAAATGAACTTAAAAGAATTATATCAAGAAATAATACTAGAGCATGGTAAAAATCCGAGAAACCTTGGTAAGACTGATGATTTCAATAAAGACGCTAAAGGACATAATCCTTTATGTGGTGACAATGTACATGTTTATTTAAAACTTAATGGACAAAAAATAGTAGAAGATATTTCTTTTGAAGGTAGTGGTTGTGCTATCTCAATGGCGTCAGCTTCAATTATGACAGACTTAATTAAAGGTAAGAATGAACATGAAGCTAAAGAAATTGTTAAAGATTTTTTAGGAATGATAAAAGAAAATCCTAAATTAAATTCAGAAAATTTAAAAGAGGATGAAAAAACTAAATTAATGTGCTTATCTGGAGTAAAAAAATATCCAATGAGAGTTAAATGTGCTACTTTATCATGGCATACTTTAGTTTCTGCAATTGACAATACTCAAGAAGAAATTAATACTGAAAGATTAGATTAAATTATGGATTTAAGAGAGCAAGTAATAGCTGAAATTAGAAAAATTTATGACCCAGAGATACCGGTTAATATTTATGAATTAGGTTTAATTTATGATGTTAAAGTAAATGAGTCTAAAGCTAAGATTATAATGACCTTGACTACACCAAATTGTCCTGTTGCAGAAAGTTTACCTCAGGAAGTTAAAGATAGTGCAATGCAAGTAGAAGGCATTAAAGAAGTTGATCTAGATTTAGTTTTTGAACCTCCTTGGGAAAAATCAATGATGTCAGAAGCTGCTAAATTGGAGTTAAATCTATAATGAATCCTATAATTAAATTAAGTGATAATGCAGCAATTCGTATTAAAGAAATTATGTCTGGAGTTGAGTCGAATTCAGTTGGTGTTAGGGTTGCAGTTAAGTCTGGTGGTTGTGCCGGCATGTCTTATGTAATGGAATATGCAAAAGAAATTAATCCATCAGATGAAATAATTGAAGACAAAGGTGTTAAGGTTTTTGTTGATGCTGCAGCTGTTATGTACTTATTAGGTACTGAAATGGACTATAAAAAAGAGGAATTTTCATCATCATTTGTATTCAATAACCCCAATGAATCTGAGCGTTGTGGTTGTGGTGAATCATTTAAAGTTTAATATTACTTTAACGCATATCAGTATTGCAAATATCACATATCTAGGGTATTAAATAGGTATGAACAAATTCGAATTTAAAAATCTTGTTAAATCTTTAGAAAAGTCACTGAAAGAAAGAACTTTCTTTAAGACTCTTCGAAAAGAAGTAAACACTGGTGCAAACGGCACACAGGATTATGTTGTTAAAAAAGGAATTAACAAAGATACAATCGCAACAACTAGACAGTAATTAGTCTTAGCTACTGTAATACATCTCAAATTCAACAGGATGAGGTGCATGTTCAAATCTATGTATCTCTTCAAATTTTAATGCGATGTAAGCATCAATTTGATCATCAGTAAACACACCACCTTCAGTTAAAAAATCTCTATCCTTATCCAAACTTTCCATTGCCTCTCTTAGAGAGCCACAAACAGTTGGTATATTTTTAACTTCTTCTGGAGGTAAATCATAAAGATCTTCATCAAAAGATTCACCTGGGTGTATTTTATTTTTAATTCCATCTAAACCAGCCATAAGCATAGCAGCAAAAGTTAAGTATGGGTTTCCTGAGGCATCAGGAAATCTTATCTCACATCTAGCACCATTTTTACTTAATGAAATTGGTATACGGCAAGAAGCAGATCTATTTCTTGCAGAGTAAGCAAGTAAAACAGGTGCTTCAAATCCTGGGATTAATCTTTTGTAACTATTTGTTGTTGCATTTGAAAAAGCATTAATTGCTTTTGCATGTTTTAAAATACCACCAATATAGTGAAGTGCCGTTTCAGATAACCCGGCATAAGCATCACCAGAAAAAACTGGTTTATCTTTTTTCCAAATTGATTGATGAATGTGCATACCTGAACCATTATCTCCTGCAATTGGTTTTGGCATAAAAGTTGCAGTTTTTCCAAATGAATGTGTAACCATTTGAACTACATATTTATACAGCTGAACATTATCAGCTTGATCAACAAGTGTTCCAAAGTACATGCCTAATTCATGTTGACTTGGTGCTACTTCATGGTGATGTTTCTCAACTTTAATACCTACTTCTTTTAAACTTTTTAAGTATTCACCCCTCATGTCTTGTTCACTATCAACTGGAGGAACTGGAAAGTAACCACCTTTTACGGGAGGTCTATGACCCATATTTCCATTTGCATACTCTGTCCCAGAATTATAAGGACCTTCTTTACTATCTATTTTAAAACCAGTGTTGTTGGGATCATTATTAATTCTAACATCATCAAATACAAAAAATTCAGGTTCAGGACCAAAAAAAGCTTTATCACCAATACCAGATTTTTTTAGATATTCTTCAGCTTTTTTTGCTGTACCTCTTGGGTCTCTTTCGTAAGGAGATCTTTTAACAGCATCTAGAATGTCACAAAAAAGAATTAATGTATTGTGTGAGGTAAAAGGATCCATAACAAGTCTTGAAGTATCTGGTTTTAAGATCATATCAGACTCATTAATTGCCTTCCAACCAGCAATAGATGAACCATCAAAAAATACACCTTCGTTTATCATTTCTTCATCAACAATAGTGTGATCCATCGTTAAATGCTGAAGTTTTCCTCTTGGGTCAGTAAATCTTAAATCAACAAATTCAACTTCTTTTTCTTTCATGAATTTTAATATGTTGCTGGCAGTCATAAGTTCTCCTTTTTTAAATTTTGTAATCAATTAATAACAAATGTTTTCTTAATAATATTGCTTGAATAATAAATATCACCTATGCGTTTTTTACATATGAATTACAACATTATTTGTTAAATTAGCAATCAATTGTTAGTTGAAATATGAGCTTATTAGATAAAGAGCCCGTTAAAAGAGCTGAAAGATTTCTTAAGGATTTTGACCAATCCTTAGAAGTTATTGTTCTAGAAAATTCAGCAAGAACAGCACAAGAGGCTGCTACAGCTTTAGATTGTAATGTGGGTGCAA
This sequence comes from Candidatus Pelagibacter sp. Uisw_134_02, assembly GCF_047720265.1. Classification (GTDB taxonomy): domain Bacteria; phylum Pseudomonadota; class Alphaproteobacteria; order Pelagibacterales; family Pelagibacteraceae; genus Pelagibacter. The sequence continues at coordinate 795,997 of NZ_CP159813.1, read as the reverse complement.
TCGTCAAAAGTTTGCTATTTAAAGTAAAGGATGGTTTTACGTTGTGTTTAATAGCGGGCGACAAGAGATGTTCATTAAATAAACTAAAAAAGATAAAAAATGAAAAAGATATCTCAATGGCATCTGCAGAAGAAGTTAAAACCCAAACTGGATATACAATAGGGGGTGTATCACCCATTGGTCATTTAAATAACTTTGAAATAATTATAGACAATTCTCTAGAAAGATTTAAAGAACTGTTTGCAGCTGCAGGGCACCAAAACTGCATATTTAAAATAAACTTTAGTAATATTCAAAAAATTACAAATGGAAAAGTTAAAGATATAATTGAATGAGACAACCTAGGCTAATTGATTATACTTTATTGGTAATTTTAGCTTTAATATGGGCTTCAGCTTTTTTTAATATTAAAATTGCAACAGAATCTTTTGGCCCTATTACAATTGCTTTCTTAAGAGTTTTTTTTGGGTCTATTCCAGTTTTATTATTATGTTTTTTTAAAAAGATTAAAATAGAGGCATTTTCAAAAGATTGGTATTGGTTTGCAATAATAGGATTTGTAAATTTAGTATTACCTTTTTTTCTAATAGCTTACGGTGTTAAATCAGTACAAAGTAATTTAGCAGCAATATTAATGTCAACAACACCTTTAAGCTCAACAGTATTGGGTCATTTTTTTACTAAAAATGAAAAATTTAATTTTACTAAAACATTTGGAATATTAATTGGGTTTTCAGGAATTGTTTATTTGTTTTCAGACAATTTTTTAATTAATGACAATAATTTTATCTCTGCTTTGTTAATTTTACTTGGATCAACTTGCTATGTGGTTGGGGGTGTTTTAACACTTAAAATTAGTGAAAAAAAAAATGAAAATGTAACAGGGTCAATATTAATTTGGGCTATAATAATTTTGGTACCATTAGTTTCTTTTATTGAAAAACCTTGGATTACAATACCATCAGTAGAATCAAGTGTTTCAGTTATTTACCTGGGTTTTGTATCAACTGGATTAGCTTGGCTTCTTAGATTTAAAATTTTAAAAAATAATGGATTAATATTTCAGTCGCAAGTCTCTTACTTAATACCTATTTTTGGTATTTGTTTAAGTTATATATTTTTAGATGAATCAATTACTGATAAGGTTATAATTTCATTGCTAGCAGTACTAGTAGGTCTTTATTTTGTAAAAAAAGCAGGATCAAAAAAATATGAAAAAAGATAAAAAAATTAAAGTATGTGAAAAATTTGAAGAAATAGATAATTTTTGTGAAGAATGTAAAAAAGAAGACGAAAGCGTTTCTCACAATTTAATTTTAACAGGATTTAAAACCTGCAATTCTTGTAAACTTTCAAAAACTATATTTCCAATTTAGCTTATTGTAGATGAGTTATTACCTAATAATTGGCTAATAAAAAATAAAAACAAAATAATAATTGGACCTAAAACAACTAATGATGATTTGAAATAATTTTCAAATTTTAAGACATGATTAATTCCAATTATAAGTGATACGTTGTACCAAATATATGGAATAAACATAAAATATAAAAGTCTAACATCAACAATAAAAGCGTTAAGCATTAAAGGAGCACTTGCAAAGCCAACAGTTACTAGTATTTTTCTATAATTACATTTTGTTCCTTTGCTAGGAAAAAGAACAACTCCTACAAAATATAAATAAGCAGTTTTTATTATCCACACAATAATTGTACTAATTATAACGGATCTTATTGAGGGCCCTTGAATATTACTTGAACCAAAAATCCCACCCATAAATTTTAAAAAGATTGAGCCTGGTATTAGACCAATGATTGCAGTTATTAAAATAATTATGATTGCAAAATATATTGCAGCTTCACCAAAGTTTTTATTATCTTTATAAAGGGTTTTGTCTAATTTAATAGACCTAACAATTATATTTAAAAACTGACCAAACATTATTTATTTTTTTTTTTATTCTTCTGTGCTTTGTAAGAAACAAACAGTGGAAAGAGTATTAAAGCAATTACTATTATTATGCAAATTACGATTAGGAATGATTTTGTCATTATTTATAGGGGAGAATTATAACCTCCCCCAAAAAATTATCTTATCCTTTAACGACTTCTCTTGTGTTTGCATTAAATGACTCTGTAAATGGAATATCCACTACAACTGCATCAACAGGTGTTCCTGGTGTGTCAGAATATTTAGCAGGTAAGTGAACTTTGTACTTAGTTCCAACTTTACCTTTAGGAAAACCATTAGCATTTAATGTTCCATCAAATGGCACATATCCCATTGCTATATTTTGACCCTTTTCAGGGTGATACCAAGGTGATGTAATAAATCCTACAGGGTCACCACCATTCTCAGGTGACACTAGCCAAAAATCAGGAGCATATTCTTCAATTGGTTTTCCACCCAACTCAAGACCTACCAACTGAAGTTTGTAAGATTTTTTTCCATCTTTCAACTCTGCACCCATTTTCTCTAACGCAGTTTTACCAACGTAGTCAGCTTTTTTATTCCACTCACCTTTACCAGATAGTGACACTTGGTAACCAAGGTTACACTGGAAGGGATTATGTTGTTGATCCATGTCTTGTCCCCAAGAAAGAATTCCAGCTTGAATTCTTCTATGGTGAGCAGGAGCGATAACCATTAGGCTATGTTTTTTACCTGCAGCAAGAACAGCATTCCACATATCGTCAGCATATTTAGTTGCTTCTCTTAAGTAGATTTCATATCCAGCTTCACCGGAGAAACCAGATTGTGAAATCACACAACTTCTGCCTCCAACTTTAACTTCAGCCAATCCATAGAAAGGCATATTATCAAAATCCACTTGATCTCCACAAAGGTCTTTCATTAGAGCTTTTGATTTAGGACCTTGAATTTGCACTGGACAAACATCAATTTCTTCAACAGTACAATTAAATCTTCCATCAGCATTAACACCCTGAAGGTACATTCCAATATCAGAATCTGATAATGAGAACCAAAATTCATCTTTTGAAATTCTAAGAAGAATAGGATCATTTAAAACACCACCATAAGCATTACATAGAATTACATATCTTGCTCTCATAGGTGAGATTTTAGTTGCATCTCTAGTTATAACGTAGTCAGTAAACTTTTCTGCATCAGGACCTTTAACTCTAATTTGTCTTTCAACAGCAACGTTCCACATCGTAACGTGATTCTTAATTGCTTCATACTCAACCATAGCTCCACCGTCTTCAGGTTTTACGTAACCTCTTGGGTGATAAATACGATTGTAAACAGTTGCTCTCCAACAACCAGCTTCCATTGATAGATGCCAGTATGGAGACTTTCTTACTCTTGTTGAAATTAACATCTCAACTTTTGTAGGCCCACTTTGTCTTAAGTTGTATGGTACTTCACGATCTGATTGATCAACTGAAGTAGCATGATTTAGTTTAGTATAGTCAAATTCATTAGACATAACCGTTCTCCTTCAACCACTTGTTAGTTTCCTTCAAGCCGCCGAATGTATAAATGTGGAAGTTGCCAGTAAACTCTTTCACTTTCCCAATTAATTCATTAGGGTCTTTAGGTTTCAATAAATCTAATGCCTTACTAAAATTAGACTTAAGAAAATTTATGGAATTTTTCGCCCCGACAATATTAGCAAACTTGATTAAGCTAGTTATTTTCATTGGCCCAGTAATTCCCACATGCACTGGTACTGACTGCTTAGAAATGAAATCTACGATAGGTTGACTCTCTAATAACCACTGAGTTACTATATAGTCGGCGTAAGGTTTTTTATCTATCATAGCCTTTTCTAATTCTTTATCAGAAATATCCTGACTTCCCTCTGGATGTCCTGCTATTCCTATTTTAATTCCATCAAAAAATCCTGTCTCCAAAATTTGAATTGAACTATCAAATTTTCCAATTGGCTCTCTACTTCCTCCAATAACCAATGCTTGTTTAGCGCCCACATCTTTACATCTTGCAAGGTAATCTTTAAGTTGAGCGTCATCAGTAATTGATCTTGCTGGAAAGTGCGGAACTGGATTAAACCCTTTTTTAACTAACTCACCCGATTGGTTAGCTGTCTCTTTATAATCTCCTCCTGGAAGCATGGTTATATAAACATCCTTAACGGGAGGCAGTGTATCAAGATCTGTAAGAGGTCCGACCTCAAGTGAAAAATTCATTTTCTCTGATGATTATCTTTTTTGTAAATACTGTCAAAGAAATTCATCGTGTGGATAAAAATATTTGTTGCCAAAAGTTGTGCTGGTGATAATTTTTTTTAATGTCTGAAAATCTTAAAAATCTTGAACTTTCAAAAATCTTAGATTTGGAGAAAATTAGAGTAGTTGGGAAGCCCATTGAGGAAGCTCATGGTCTGCCAAACGAGTGTTATACTAGCTCTAACTATCTAACGATCGAAAGAGAGAGGATTTTCAGGGATAAATGGATAGTAATTGGTGTTGGAAGCTCTGTGCCAAATGTAGGAGATGCTCGACCTTATAATTTACTAGGCATCCCTCTTATTATTCTAAGAGACAAAGAGAAAAAAATAAGGGTATTTCACAATGTCTGTAGTCATAGAGGCTTCAAGCTTTTAGATGAGCCTTGTACTTTGAAAAATGTCTTAAGATGCTCATATCACTCCTGGTCTTACGATTTTGATGGAAAGTTAGTTGCAACACCTCATATAGGAGGCATGAATATCCATGAAACAGATAAATTTGATAAATCAAAAAGCAATCTGAAGGAAGTTAGAACCAAAGTTTGGATGGATATAATCTTTATTAATATAAATGATAATGAATTAGAGTTTGATGAGTATATTAAACCACTTGAAGAAAGATGGTCAAAATTTATATCTAAGGAAGATCAAAAGTTACTTAAACACTCAAAAGATCATGGTTATTTTAGTCTTGATGTCAAATGTAATTGGAAGTTTGCAATAGAGAATTATTGTGAAAGCTATCATTTGCCCTGGATTCACCCAGAATTAAATAAAGTTTCAAATATTAGTGACCATTATCACATCCAAGGCTTACCTAATAGATTTGCTGGCCAAGGTACAAATAAATATGAGCAACCAGTAAAAGAAAATCAAAGTTTCAATAATTTTCCAAATTGGCCTAAGGAGTTATCTAAAAAAGCTGAATATATTGCTTTATTTCCAAACGTAATGATTGGTCTTCATATAGATCACTTTTATATTTTTTGGTTAGAACCTAAGTCTATTAGTGAAACTAAAGAACATTTAATGATGTATTATGTTGGTGATGATAGTGCAAATGGATTTGAATTTACTAAGATGAGAAAAAAAAATGCAGAATTTTGGAAAGAAGTTATGTCAGAAGATATAAAAGCCATAGAGGGTATGCAAGAAGGTAGAAATTCACCAGTATACAATGGTGGAAATTTTTCATCAATAATGGATAATCCAACTCATCAATTTCATAAATGGGTTGCGTCAAATTTAATAGCTTAATTATAATAATTCTTGTAATAATAAACTTATTTATTGATTAACCCATATGTGCAGAAAGTTAAAAACACTATGAAAATAATATTAATAATGGGCCTTCCAGGATCTGGCAAAACAACTTTAGCTAATGAACTAGCTCCAATGTTAAAAGCAAAAAGACTTAATGCCGATGAAGTTAGGAAAGAAGCGAATGATTGGGATTTTTCTGAAGGAGGTAGAAAAAGACAAGCAATGAGAATGGCAGATTTTGCAAAAAAATTAAAAGAAGACGGTAACTACGTTGTGGCTGATTTTATTTGCCCAACACCAGAAGCAAGAGAATTGTTTCCAGCTGATTATATGATTTGGGTAGACACCATTAAAGAAGGAAGATTTGATGACACTAATAAGATGTTTGTAAAACCTGATAAGTTTGACTTTCATGTTACAACACAAGATGCTAAAAAATGGGCACCAATAATAGCAAAGGAGATTAAATAATGGCTTACGAATGGGATAATAAGAAACCTACAGCACAAATGCTAGGCAGATGGCAGCCATTTCACGATGGGCATTACGCTTTATTTCAAGAAATAGTAAAAAAAACAGGTCAAGTTTGTATTCAAATTAGGGATGTTCAGGGCGTTGATGATAATCCTTTTGATTTTGAAACTGTTAAAAAAAATATAGAAGATAAATTAAATCCAGAATTTGAAGGAAGATTTAAAATAACGGTAGTGCCTAATATTACCAATATTTGTTACGGTAGAGGAGTGGGTTACAAGATTGAAGAAGTTGTTCTTTCTGAAGAAATACAAAAAATCTCAGCTACAAAAATTAGAGCTAAAATGAGAGAAGATGGAAAACTTAAGTAATATAAAAGTTAAATTTTTAAACAAAGATATTGCTACAATTATTATTAGTGAAGCAAAAACATATAATGCACTTTCATTTAAAAATTTAGGGGACTTAATTAAGGCTTTCGAAAAATTAGATAATGATAAAAACGTTAAAGTAATAATTATCGAAGGTGAAGGAAAAGGTTTTAGTGCAGGACATAATTTAAAAGAAGTAAGTAGATTAAAAAAAAGAGCTAAATATCAAAAATTATTTAACCTTTGCTCTAAATTGATGCTTCAAATTGTTGAAGGTAAGAAGCCAGTTATTGCTAAAGTTCATGGTGCAGCTTTCGCAGCAGGTTGTCAGTTAGTTGCAAGTTGTGATTTAGCTTATAGCAGTAATGATGCGATATTTGCAACACCAGGGGTGAACATAGGTCTTTTTTGTAGTACTCCGATGGTAGCTGTTAGTCGAAAAGTTAATAGAAAAAGAATGATGAAAATGCTTTTAACTGGAGATCCAATCAAAGCAAACTATGCAAAAGAAATTGGTTTAATTAATGATCATTTTTCTAAATCCAAACTAAATAGTGAGGTTATAAAATTAGCCAAACAAATTGCCTCAAAATCTAACTTAACAATTAAAATTGGTAAACAAACTTTTTATAAACAGTTAGAAATGCCATTAAGAAAAGCATACGCATACACAAGTAAAATGATGACAGTAAATATGATGGCAATGGATGCAAAAGAAGGAATATCTGCATTTCTAGAAAAAAGAAAACCTAAATGGAAAAACAAATAATAGACGATAAAATTAAAGAATTATTCATTAGCTCAAGAGTAATAGCTTTAGTTGGGGCTAGTAAAAAAAAAGAAAAAGATTCAAATATAGTAATGAGATTTTTACAAAAATCTGGCTATAAAGTTATTCCTGTAAACCCAACATGTATAAATGACACAATACATGGAGAAATAGTTTATGGAACACTTTTGGATATAAAAGAAAAAGTAGACATAGTAGACGTTTTTAGACCAAGTGAGGAGGCTGAAGATATAGCTAATCAAACTAAAGAAATTGGAGCACATGTTTTGTGGCTACAACTTAATATTGAAAATAATAAGGCTAAAGAAATTGCCACAAAAAATAAAATTTACTACATTGCTAACAAATGTACTAAAATTGAATTTCAAAAATTATTTGGAATAATTTAAAAATTATTTCTATTAGATTACTAATTAATATTTTGAGGATAAGTCTAGTTTTTTCATCTTTACAGAGCTAGTTTTTGACTACCCATGCTCGATGATAAAAATCATCTATATTTTTTTGAATTAATCCTTTGGCAATTTGAGTAGCTTCTTGCTCTTCAAAAGGACCATGTTTCTTTTTAGTGTTCTTTAATATTGTTTCAATCTCGTTAGGGTTGGTATGTTCACCTTCAATTACATAAAAATTTTTCATGGCTTTCTTATAGAACTAGTTTAAAAATATACAAATGAAAAAAATATTTCTTATTTATGGTCATTATAATGACAAATCTTTTAATGCAGCCATAAGAGATACTTTTATTAAAACAGCTGAAGAAAATGGTAATAAAGTTGATTCAGTTGACCTTTATAAAGAAAAATTTAATCCTGTTTTTGCTGGTGAGCAAGCTGGTGAGGATGTTTTAAGTCATCGTAAAAGAATAGAAGAGTGTGATACAATTGTTTTAATTGCTCCAATTTGGAATTTTAGAATGCCAGCAATAGTTGAGGGATGGATAGATAAAGTTTTGGCACCACCCTGGGCGTTTACGTTTAAGCAATTATGGGGAAATTATGGATATCCGATTGGTAATTTACATAAAAAAAAGGCAATTATATTTTGTACTTATGGATCTCCACGGTTAGCAATCACGACATTTTTCTTAAATCTACCTATTAGAAGATTAAAAAGAGGTGTGTTTCACATGTGTGGCATTTATAATATTGTCTACAGAAGATATTTTGCTGTACCGTTTGTTAGTGATAAAAAAAGAGAGCAATTTTTGGAAGACGTCAAAACAACTGCGCATAATATATAAAGTATTTTTAATTATTTTATTTTTTACATCCTCATCATTTGCTGAATTAGTTAAGCCTAATAATGGGATTGAGCCTTATCAAGTCGTTAAAATCCAATTAAAAAGTTTAAAACAAAACGATAATCCAAAAAAAGATAATGGAATTGAACAAACTTGGGAATTTGCACACCCAAGTAATCAAAAAAATACGGGTCCTCTAGAGCGTTTCAAAACAATGATTAAAGGAAAATCTTATGTGATGCTCCTTAATCACTTGGATCATAAGGTTGTGGAGATAAAATCTGATGATTTAACTGCTCTTTTTGAAGTAACAATTCTCGATAAGGATAAGATCTATTATAAATTTAAGTGGGCAGTTGAAAAACATGTGGAAGATGGCCCGCTTAAAGATTGCTGGCTTACCACAATTGTGTCCTCACCAATGCCTCTTGGATCTTCAATTTAATTTAATAACTAAACGAATTTTGTTTCGTTAATAATAAAAAAATAGTAGGAATCTCTTGATGAAATCTAAAGCAAAAGTTGTAGTAGTTGGTGGTGGTGTAGTAGGAGTTAGCGCTCTTTATCACCTTGCAAAAAAAGGTTTGTCAGATGTTGTTCTTGTCGAAAGAAAAGAGTTAACTTCAGGTTCAACTTGGCACGCTGCAGGGTTACTTCCATTATTTAATATGAGCTACTCTGTTGGACAACTTCATAAGTATGCAGTTGATTTATATAAAAAATTAGAAGAAGAGACAGGACAAAATGTTGGCTTTAGTGTTGTGTCAAATATTCGTTTAGCAAGCACTAAAGATCGGATGGATGAGTATCATCAATACGCAGGTGTTGCACAAACTATAGGTGTTGATGTAAAATTTTTAACGCCAGATCAAGTAAAAGAAATTTGGCCTTTATGTCGTATAGATGATTTGCTTGGAGCAATCCAACACCCAGAGGATGGATATATTCAGCCTGCTGATTTAACTCAAGCAATGGCTACGGGTGCAAGAAATATGGGTGCAGAAATTTATAGAAACACAGCTGTAGTTGGAATTAAACAAATTAAAGATGGATGGGTTGTTGAAACTGACAAAGGATCTATTGAATGTGAACATGTAATTTCTTGTTCAGGAAACTTTGCAAGACAAACTGGAAAAATGGTTGGTTTAGATATTCCTGCTATACCTGTTGAACACCAGTATATTGTGACAGAAGCACACCCAGATATTTTAAAAAGAAAAAAAGAAGGCTTACCAGAGATGGGAGTTTTAAGAGATAGTGATAGTAGATGGTACATGAGAGAAGAAGCGGGCGGTTTAATATTAGGACCCTATGAAGATGGTGCTCCAGCCTGTTATGTTGATGGACCATCAAAAGATTCTGAGTATGAATTATTTCAAGAAGATTTAGATAGACTGGCTCCACATATTGAAGGTGCGATTCATCGAGTTCCAGCCTTTGGAGAAGTTGGTGTTAAAAAAGTTTATAATGGTGCAATTTGTTATACACCAGATGGAAACCCTATTGTTGGTCCAGCATGGGGACTTAAAAATTTTTGGATTAATGAAGGACATAGTTTTGGTATTACTGCAGCAGGTGGAGCAGGTTGGCAACTTGCTGAATGGATTGTAGATGGAGAACCAACGGTTGATATGCTTGGTGTTGACCCAAGAAGATTTGGTGATTATGCAACAAAATCATATTTAAAGGAAAAGAACGAAGAAGCTTACAATCATGTGTTTAAAGTTCACTATCCGGATGAAGAAAGAGGTGCTGCTAGAGAATTAAGAACATCACCCTGTTATGATAGAATGAAAGCATTAGGTGCTGTTTTTGGGCAAAAATTTGGATGGGAGAGACCAAACTTTTTTGCAGTAGATGGAATGGAGCAAAAAGATGATTGGTCTTTTAGAAGATCTAAATGGTTTGAAGCAATAAAAAAAGAATGTAAAAATGTAAAAGAAAATGTTGGTCTTTTAGATATGACTGCATTTGCAAAATGTAGAATTAAAGGTCCTGGTGCTGAAGAGTTTTTAGATTATTTAGTAGCAAATAAACTTCCAAAAAAAATAGGAAGAATTGGCCTATGTCACGCTCTTAATACTAAGGGAGGAGTACATTCTGAATTCACAATAATGAGAGAAGCTCTAGATAGTTTTTATTTAGTTTCAGCAGGAGCTAACCAAAGATTAGATCATGATTGGATTCAAAAATGGATGCCAAAAGATGGGACAGTTCAATTTGAAAATCTAACTAATAGTATGGGTGTACTTGTTGTATCTGGTCCAAAAGCTAGAGAATTAATGACAAGAGTTTCAAGAGATGATTTTTCTGGTGAAAATTTTAAATGGTTGAGTGCTAAAAATGTAAATGTTGGAAACGCACCAGTGAATGCCATGAGAGTAAACTTTGTTGGTGAATTAGGTTGGGAGCTCCATCACCCAATTGAATACCAAAACCATATATTTGATAAATTGACAGAAGCTGGTAAGGATTTAGGTCTTAAGCCTTACGGTATTAGAGCAATGAATAGTTTAAGACTTGAAAAATCATACAAACTTGTTGGGACAGAACTATCAATTGAATATTCACCTTACGAGTCTGGATTAGATAGATTTATTCATCCTAATAAAGGAAATTTTATTGGTTTAGATGCACTTAATAAATGGAGAGAAAAAGGTTTTAAAAACAAACTAGTGACAATGGAAATTCATAACGTTGAAGATGCTGATGTTTTAGGAAACAATCCAATTTATGAAAATGATAAAGTTGTAGGTCGTGCAACTGGAGGAGATTTTGGATTTAGATTAGGTAAATCTATTGCTTTAGGAATGGTAAAACCTGATGTTGCGACAACTGGTCAAAAATTGAAAATTGATATTTTAGGAAAAATGTATGATGCTACTGTACTGGACGAGAGTCCATATGACCCAGAAAATAATTTATTGAGAGCATAATGAAAATATTAGTCGCAGTTAAAAGAGTAATTGATTACAACGTTCAAGTCAGAGTTAAAGAAGATGGGACTGGCGTTGTTACTGATAATGTAAAAATGTCTAGCAATCCACCCGATGATAATGCTATTGAAGAGGCTGTAAAAATTAAAGAAGCAGGTAAGGCGTCAGAGATTATTGCAATTACAGTTGGTGAGGAAAAATCGCAAGAAACTGTTAGAAAAGCTTTAGCTGTTGGAGCTGACAGAGGTATTTTAATAAAAACTGAAGGAACAGTTGAACCATTAGCTGTAGCAAAAGCACTACAAAAAATTGTTGAAAAAGAAAAACCAGATCTAGTTTTTATGGGTAAACAAGCAATTGATGATGACTGTAATCAAACAGGTCAAATGTTAAGTGCTTTATTGAATTGGCCTCAAGCAACATTTGCATCAAAAATTGAAATAAAAGACAAAATTTTAGAGGTTACAAGAGAAATTGATGAGGGATTAGAAACAATTGAAGTTAACCTTCCAGCTATTGTGACATGTGATTTAAGATTAAATGAGCCACGTTATGCTTCATTACCAAATATTATGAAATCTAAAAAAAAACCTTTAGAAATTTTAACAGCTGCTGACTTAGGAGTTGATACCACACCTAGAGTTCAACAAATTAAAGTAGAAGAGCCACCTAAAAGAAAAGCAGGAATTAAAGTTGCAAGTGTTGCCGAGTTAGTTAGTAAACTTAAAAATGAGGCAAAAGTAATATAATGTCAGTTTTATTAATAGCAGAGCATAATAATAAAGAAGTAAGACCTTTTACATTAAACGCAATTACTGCAGCATCACAAATGGATGGAGATGTACATGTCTTATTAATTGGAAATAATTGTGGAGATGTTGCTAAATTATTATCTGAAATGCCAGCTGTTAAAAAAGTATTACATGCTGAAGCTCCTCACTATGAAAACTATTTAGCAGAAAACTTTGCACCACTAGTTGTAAAAGTTTCAGAAAATTATTCTCATATTGTTAGCTCTGCAAACACATTTGGTAAAAATTTGATGCCAAGAATAGCAGCACATTTAGATATATCTCAAGTAAGTGATATTACTAAAGTGATATCAGCTGACACATTCATAAGACCTATTTATGCGGGCAATGCATTTGCTACTGTAAAAAGTACTGATGCAAAAAAATGTGTAACAATTAGACCAACATCTTTTGAGCCGTGTGAAACTTCTGGTGGATCTGCACCAATAGAAAAAATAGATGCTACCGATGAATTTACACTTTCAAAATTTATTAAAAGAGAAGAAGTTAAGTCGGACAGACCTGAACTTGGAACTGCTAGGGTTGTAGTTTCTGGTGGAAGAGGAATGCAAAATGGAGAAAATTTTAAATTAATAACTGACATTGCAGATAAATTAAATGCAGCAATTGGAGCATCACGTGCAGCAGTTGATGCGGGTTATATTAGTAATGAACATCAAGTTGGTCAAACTGGTAAAGTTGTTGTGCCTGATTTATATATTGCAGTTGGAATTTCAGGAGCAATTCAGCATTTAGCTGGAATGAAAGAAAGTAAAATTATTGTTGCTATAAATAAAGATGGTGAAGCACCAATATTTAGTGTCGCAGATTATGGTCTAGAAGCAGACTTATTTGAGGCGTTACCTCAATTCTTAGAAGAATTGAATAAATTAAATAGTATACAAAAATAATCAGTACTGTAAAAATTTAAGATATGCCTAGAGAAGCAATGGATTATGATGTGGTAATCGTTGGGGGTGGTCCTTCAGGATTATCTACTGCAATTAAACTTAAGCAATTAGACTCAGAACTAAATGTTTGTTTACTTGAAAAAGCCTCAGAGATTGGTGCTCATATTTTAAGTGGCAATGTTTTTGAAACTAGAGCATTAGATGAACTTTTCCCTAATTGGAAAGACTTAAACTCACCAGTTAAAACAAAGGTTTCAAAAGAAAAATTTTTATTTTTAAGCAAAACAAAATCACTAAGTTGGCCTACATGGCTACTTCCATCAGTTCAACAAAATCACAATAATTATATAATAAGTCTAGCTAATTTATGCAGATGGCTAGCAGAACAAGCTGAAGCGTTAGGTGTTGAGATATTTCCAGGTTTTCCTGCAAGTGAAATTTTATATAATGAAGATGGTTCAGTTAAAGGGGTTGCCACACAAGATATGGGCATTGATAAAGTTGGAAATAAAAAAGATAACTTTGAACCTGGTATTGAACTTTTAGGAAAAGTTACAGTGTTTGCAGAAGGTTGCAGAGGGCACCTTGGAAAACAACTAATTGAAAAATTTAATTTGTCAGAAGGTAAAGATCCTCAGCAATATGGAATTGGATTTAAAGAAATTTGGGAAATTAACGAACAAAACCATGATGAAGGAATGGTAATGCATACAGCAGGCTGGCCACTAGATAACAACACATATGGTGGAAGTTTCATGTATCATGCAGAAAATAAACAAATTTTTTTAGGATATGTAATTGGTCTTGATTATAAAAATCCACACCTTTCACCTTTTGATGAGTTTCAAATATTTAAAACACATCCAGTAATAAAAAAAATAATCGAAGGTGGTAAACGTATTTCTTATGGAGCGCGTGCTTTAATTGAAGGTGGACTTCAAAGTTTACCAAAAATGTTTATGCCTGGAGCTCTATTGATTGGTTGTGATGCAGGAACGTTAAATATGCCTAAGATTAAAGGTTCTCACACTGCAATGAAGAGTGGAATGATTGCAGCAGAAACAATATTTGAAAATATAAAAAAAGATAAAGATTTATCTATTTATGAAGATAAATTTAAAGAAAGTTGGGTTTATGAAGAATTACACAGTGCTCGAAATGTGAAACCAAGCTTTAGTTGGGGCTTAATTCTTGGAATAATATTTACTGGTATTGATCAAATCTTATTTAGAGGAAAACTACCTTTTACTCTAAAACATAACCATGCTGATCATGAAACGTTAAAACCAGCAAGTGAAATGCCAAAAATTGATTACCCAAAGCCAGATAATATTATTACTTTTGATAAAACAAGCTCAGTTTATTTAACTGGCACTAACCATGCTGAAAATCAACCAGTACATTTACAGTTAAAGGATTCAAACTTACCAATTAGTTACACATTGGAAAAATTTGATGAGCCTGCACAAAGATATTGTCCTGCTGGTGTTTATGAAATTCAAAAAGAAAATGATGTAAATAAATTTGTCATAAATTCACAAAATTGTATTCACTGTAAAACTTGTGATATTAAAGAGCCTTCTCAAAATATTACATGGGTGACACCGGAGGGTGGTGGTGGACCTAAATATGGAAATATGTAACTAGAAAGATAAAATTAGCCCGACTATAAAAATTAAAGAAACTATTAATCCTGCAAAAACTAAGTTTGTTCTTGTTTCCTTTTCTTTTACTTTTCTTGCTCTGTTTAAAAGAATGTTAATATCCACTCTTCCAGATAATGAAACTTCCCCACTTTTTTCAGGGGTTGCTAAAGGAGGAAGATCATTTAACTTTGTAGAAATTATTTTTTCTGCACTCATAACTATATAAACCATCAAATTATATATAGCACAATTCACCCCATGTTCATTTTGGGTTGACTCTAATCTTAATTATGTTCATTTTGGGCTGTAATATAATTTTATGTCAAAATCTCTTCCCGAAATATCAAAACAAATCCGTAGTGAGGATATTAGATCTTTAATAGAGAAAAATTTTGTTACGATAATGCCTGTTTGGGCACCACTACAATTAGCTTGGGTTAATAATGTTTACAGAACTTTTCGAGATTATGAAAAATTTATGATCGTTATGCATTTATTAATGCAGACATTTGAAGCATATTCTAAAAACTTTGTGAAGTTAAATTATGATGAGTATTTTGATCAAAATGAGGTTGAAATTAAATCAGTAAATGTAATGGAGATATCTAAATCTCTTAATATACCAAAAGAAACAGCTAGAAGAAAAATTAATGAATTAGAAGAGATGGGCGCAATAAAAAGACTAAATAAAAAGATTATAATTGATAGAAACACTTGGCCAAATATTAAACCTCAAGAAACGATAAAAAGAATGACAAGATTTTTATCAACTCTTTCAAAGATGTGCGTTGTTGAGGGGCTAATATCAGAAACAATCAGCAGTGAAAATCTAGCAAAAACATGTAAGGAGTATTTTTCATTTATTTGGCAACTTTATTATGAAATGCAAATACCTATGTTATTAGGATTTAAAAAAGTTTTCGGTGACTTAGAATCATTTCATGTTAGTGGCATTGTTATAATCAATCATGCTTTAAACTCAAAAAAAAATGACAATAGTGAAATGAGTAATGAATTTTATTTAGAAAAATATTTCTTTGCTGATCAAAAAGATGAAGTAGGCATTAATGCTATGTCCATTTCAGATATTACAGGCATCCCAAGAGCTACAGTTATTAGAAAATTAAATAAACTACTAAAAGAAAATTTTCTAAAAATAGATGACAAAAAACATTATTCTTCAACAGGTGTTTATCAAAAAGAAATATTAAATGTACAAAAAATTACCTTAAACAATTTATCTAAACTTGCTGCACGTATTTATAATTTAAATTTAATGAAAGATAATTAAAATTTTAAGTATTTTTTCTAAGAATAAATATAAAAATTATAGAAGTTATCATCATTATTAAAGCATAAGTAGCTGTTGGTATAATAAAAATAGTAATATTTTCACCAAATATCTGTGTCCCAACAAAAAGTGCTAAAGTTCCATTTTGAAGTCCACATTCTATTGAAATACATCTTTGTTGTGCAACTCCAGATGCAAAATATTTTGCAATATAAAAACCTAAAATCATCATTGATATATTTAGCAATAAAGTGGGCAAGCCAGCTTGAGCAAAATAAGTTATAATATTATCCCACTCTTCAATATAAATAGCAGCGAACACAAGCATGAATAATATAACTGAGATTTTTTGAATTAATGAAGCTTGATTATCAACAAAATTTTTAGCAAAATGCCTAATTATCATCCCAATTATTACTGGGACTGTAACAACAAGAAACATTTTTAAAGCAATACTAGTCATAGATATTTTTTTAACGATTCCAATTTCAAAGAAATCAATTGATGCAAACATTATAAATGGAACTGAAATAATGCTAATCAAACTAACAACAGCGGTCAGTGTTATTGAAAGCGCAACATCACCATCAGCAAATTTAGTAAGGACATTTGATGTAACACCACCAGGTGCACATGCAATTAGCATCATTCCAATAGCAAGTTCTGAAGGTAATTTTAATAGTAGAGCAATTAAAAGAGCAATAATCGGCAGCAAAACTAACTGTGAAATAAAACCGACTAAAAAATCTTTTGGAATTTTAATTATTCTTATAAAGTCTTGAATTGTTAAACTCATCCCAAGCCCTAACATTATTAAAGCTAAACCTAAAGGAGCTAACTTTGTTGCAATTTCCATCTTTAATACTTATTAGTTCAAATTGGGTTTATCAAGTAAATGATTTTATCTTTCAATTAACTAAGATAAATCAATAGCGTTTTTCTTTAAAGCTTCCATAGAAACAAGTTTTAAAGTTTTTTCATGAGTTCTTTTTAAATACACAGGACAAGGTTTTCCCGCATCAACAGCTCTTGCATACCAACTTGCACAAACACACCAACCATCTCCATCTTTTAGTCCAGGAAAACCAAATTCAGGATGAGGTGTTATTAAATCATTACCAGCTTCTTTACACCATTCTAAAAATTCAGTTGTAACTTTTGCACAAACAGTATGTACACCATGATCATTTTCATCAGTACTGCAACATCCATCACGATACCACCCAGTTAAAGGATCGTTAGAACACTCCTCTAGATTTTCACCTAATACATTTTTTTGTATACTCTTCATGTAATACTATTAATTTTTTTAAGAGTAAACATTGTATATATCCTCATCTATATTCGCATTAAATGAAATTGATCTTCTTTCCTCATCTGTATTTGAAAATGGATAAACAGTATGCATTAAATAATTTGGAAAAAAATAAAAATCACCAACACAAGGCTCAATATTGAAAGTTGAGTCAGATAAAAACATTTTAGAGCCATGAATTAATGAAAGTAATCCATTTTTATTATTAACCTTGTTTTTTTGACTGTATTCTCCCATATTTTTTGGAACTTTTAAATACCCAACACCAGATAAATGACCACCATGTGTGTGAATTGGGTTATAGTCATTTTTGAACTGTCGTACAATCCAAGTTGATATTAACTCAAATTTCGTAATTTTTTTATTTATGGCTTTTTGTAACCAAATATTTGAACAACTTGTTAGAAAATTTCCCCAACCACTGCTCTGAATAAAATCTTTTTCTAGCTCGAACTCTTGTTGAACATTGCCTGCTAGTTTTGAGCCATAATTAAGTTTTTGCATTTTATTTTTATCAATAATGATTTCATCTATGTAAATATTTAATTTATCTATTATCTCAATAGGTATGTTAACTTTAGCTATCATTGGCCCAAATGGTTTAGTAAATTTGAAATCTATTTTTCTATCCATTTTAAATTTTTGTAGGATTAGGCTGTCCTTTATAAACAACTTCAGGATCAAATGATTTTTCTTTTTCTTCAAACTTCATTTCAATTTCTTTACCATTATCAATAGCACCTAATGGAATTGACCTGTAAAAACAAGATCTATAACCAACATGACAACTTGAACCATTTCCAATATCAACAGTTAACCATACCGAATCTTGATCATCATCAATTCTTATTTCAGTTACTTTTTGGGTAAAGCCACTAGTTTTACCTTTATACCAAATTTTCTGTCTAGATCTACTAAAGTAATGAGCTTCTTTAGTTTCAATAGTCTTTTTAAAAGCTTCAACATTCATATAACCATGCATTAGAATATCTTTAGTTTTTGAACACATTGTAATAACTGGAATTAGTCCATCATTATCAAATTTTGGTGAAAGTAGTTTGCCTTCTTCAATTTCGACTATATTTTCTCTTTTTTTAAACATACTTAGGTGATTATGTAGCATATTGACCAATATATTAAATATTTTAAAAACAGTGATTTACTGTATAAACTTGCCTTATGAAATTAGTTAAAGAGACAGATAGCAAAATTTTAGATACCAAAAAAGTTTCTGACAAAGAAGCTGAAGAGGCTTTTAAAACTATTTTAACTTGGATGGGTGAAGATCCTACAAGAGAAGGGTTATTAGAAACTCCTAAAAGAGTCGTTAAAGCGTTTAAAGAATATTTTGGTGGATACTCTGAAGACCCCAATAAAATTTTAAATAAAACTTTTGGAGATGTTGAAGGCTATAATGATATGGTTGTGGTAAAAAATGTTTCTGTGCAAAGTCACTGTGAACACCATATGGCTCCAATTATTGGAACAGCACAAGTTGCGTATATTCCAAATGAAAGAGTTGTAGGGTTAAGTAAACTAGCAAGAGTTGTTGAGATTTTTTCAAAAAGATTACAAACTCAGGAGAGACTTACAATGCAAATTGCTAGATCAATAATGGAATCGCTAGACGCAAAAGGTGTAGCTGTAACAATAGACTCAACCCATCAATGCATGACTATGAGAGGTATTAAGAAAGAAAATGCAACAACAGTTACAAATTACTTTTTAGGACAATTCAAAGAAGACTTAAGTATTCAAAATAGATATTTAAGATTTATTAGTAAGTAACTTTTTACCAAGGAGGACAATGCAATGGCTGAGAATTTTAAAGCTTTACTCATTAATCAAGAAGGTGAAAATTTTACAAGAGAAGTAAAATCAATTGATAAATCATTTTTAAAACATGGTGATGTTCTTGTTAAGGTAGATTACACAGATTTAAACTATAAAGATGCACTTATTTTAAATAATGGAGCAAAATTAGTAAAAGAATTTCCTCATATTCCTGGTATTGATTTTTCAGGAACAGTGGAAGAAAGCACAAACTCTCAATTTGTGAAAGGTGATGAGGTTATTCTTACAGGTTGGAGAGTTGGAGAAATATATTTTGGTGGTTATTCACAATTTGCAAAAGTTAATGGTGATTTTTTAGTTAAAAAACCAAAAAATATTTCATCTAGACAAGCTATGGTTTTAGGAACCGCAGGACTAACGGCTCTACTATGTTCTTTTGCTATCAAAGCTAGAGAAGAACTTTTGTTAGGTGAAAAAGTAAAAGATGTTTTGGTTACAGGAGCTTCTGGTGGTGTTGGAAGTATTGCTGTAATGATTTTAAATAAATTTGGATATGACGTAACAGCTGTTACAGGTAAGGCTGAAAATGAAGAATACTTAAAATCATTAGGTGCTAAAAATATAATAAATAAATCAGATTTAGATAAAGATGCAAGACCATTAGATAAAGGATTATGGGACGGTGTTGTTGATACTGTTGGTGGAAAAATACTTGCTAATGCACTTGCTCAAACTAGGGACAATGGAATAGTTGCAGCTTGTGGAAATGCTTCTGATTATAAGCTAAATACAACAGTTATGCCTTTTATTATTAGAGGTGTTAAACTTTGGGGAATAAATTCTGTTACCGCATCAACAAAAAGAAGAGAATTTGTTTGGAATGAAGTTAAAAATATTATTGATTTTGAAAAATTGGAAAAATCAATTAAAACAGTAAGCCTAGAAGATTTAATAGACATATATCCAAAAATGTTAAAAGGTGAAACATCAGGAAGATATATTGTTGATCTTAATATATAGATGGATTGGGATAAATTAAAAATATTTCATGCTGTTGCAGAAGCTGGTAGCTTTACTAACGCAACAATCAACCTAAACCTAAGTCAGTCAGCTATTAGTAGACAA
The DNA here is from genome assembly GCF_047720265.1 of Candidatus Pelagibacter sp. Uisw_134_02. Classification (GTDB taxonomy): domain Bacteria; phylum Pseudomonadota; class Alphaproteobacteria; order Pelagibacterales; family Pelagibacteraceae; genus Pelagibacter. Next base: position 775,833 of record NZ_CP159813.1, on the reverse strand, counting down.
ATCCAGTCATTAGAACAAGACCTTAAAGTTCAACTCTTCGAACGACACGCAAGAGGTCTTACATTAACTGAAAATGGTGAGTATGTATTTAAAACAGCGCATGATGTAATTAGCAAATTAAAAGAAGTTGAAACTTCATTAGGTGATCAAAAGAATAAGCCAACTGGCAAACTAACAATTACAACAGTTAGAAGTTTTGGTACACACTGGCTAACACCAAGAATTCAGGAGTTTATGACTTTAAACCCAGAAATTGAAATTGAATTAGTTTTTGATGATAAAGAATTGGATTTAAGTACAAGACAAGCAGATATAGGTATTTTTATGAGAAGACCTAAACAACTCAATTATATTCAAAAAAAATTAGTAGATATTAAATACTACATATATGGCTCTAATAGATATTTAGAAAAACATGGAATGCCTAAAACTGTAACAGATTTAAGTAAGCATAAATTTATTTCATTTGGTAAGGGAGCTCCATCACCTGTGTATGATCCAGATTGGGCTTTAAAACTTGGAATTAAAGATGGAAAAAAAAGAAAACCAGTAATGAAGGTTAATAGTGTTATGGGCTTACTTTTAGCAGTGGAAGCGGGTGTGGGTCTTGCAGCATTGCCTGAGTATCTAGTATCAAATTCTAACAATATAATAAAAGTATTACCAAATTCAGAGGGGCCAATAACAGAAGCTCACTTTGTTTATCCTCAATCTCTTAAAAATACTGCAAGAATTACAGCCTTTAGGAATTTTTTATTTAGTAAAATAGGAGATTGGAAGTCTTAATTAACTAGACTTATCATTAACATAAACAGAAACACCCCTAGAATTAATATCTACATCAAATTTTTTATGTAATGGAGGAAAAGCTCTTTGAGAACAGTCTAATCTATCGCAAGTTCTGCAAGACACACCAATTGGAATTTCTGAGGTTTTATCACTTACGTTAACGTTTTCTGTGTATACAAAATCTTTTGCATATTTTGCATCACAACCTAAGCCGATAGATAAAATACTTTTTGTTCTACCAAATCTACCAATACCTTTTTCAACAGTTCTAGCAATACAAACATATTTTTCTCCATTGGTCATTTTGCTAACTGCTGCTTGAATTACGCCTGGTCTCGTAAATGCTGAATAAACATTCCATCTAGGACAAGCACCACCATATCTTGGAATATCAATACCTGATAAAGAAAAGCGTTTTGAAATGTTTCCTGCCATATCAACTCTTAACATATGAAATGGTATCCCAGGGAGTTTTGGGTCTTGTAAACATGTCACTCTATGGGCAACCTGTTCAAAAGAAGTAGCAAAAGTATTTTGTAAAAGTTCTAGATCATATTTTAGTTTTTTACATTCTGCATGAAAAGGTTTGTAAGGCATTAATATAGCTGCACCTGTATAATTAAGTAATGCAACTTGCGTAAGTCGTTTAGATTCTTCTGAAGGAAAGCTAAATTTAGATAAATAATCATTAATTTCTTTTAAAGCACCCTCTTGAGCTATCTGTGCAGCTGCATGAAGTTTTTTTGTTTCTAATGAATTATAGTCACTAAGCAAAAGTTCTTTTTTATTTTTATTAAAAATTTTTGAAAAAGGTTTTCCTTCATCAGGAATAATATCTTTTACTATTATTGAATATTCTGTTTTAAGGTATTCACATAAAGCAATATATCTTGTTCTATTATTTTTGTGAATTTTATCAAAAACTTTATTTGCAAAATCTTCTAGTTTTGGAAAATAGTTTTTGTTTTCTTGAAGAAAGTCTGAAATTACTTCTCCTGGAAAAGAATTTTTTCTATTATCAACTATTTTACCTGATATTTTTTCTATTTTATTAATTAACTCATGGTCTTTTTTTTTTAAAATATCTCCAAGCCTAACTAAGGCTCTACCAATTTTTGGATTTGTGCCAACTAAATCTTTTACTTCTGGCCCAAGTATATCCAGATCTTCAAATAATTTATCATCTAAAATTTCTGAAATAGTATTTTCTAAATTAATGTCTGATTTCGAGGTTAAATCTGAAAGCTGGATATTTAATTTTTCACAAACTTTAAGTAATAAATCACCATCTATTTTCCTTTTCCCACTTTCGATTAAATTTAAATAACTTGGTGAAATACCAAGATCTTCTGAAAGTTTATTGGCTTGAAGCCCTAACTGTCTTCTAAAAGCTTTGATTTTTGGACCTATTTTAACATCTAATTGACTCATATTTGTTTTTTGTAAATTTTGTAAATTTAAATTTACAATAAATTATGTTGTTTTACAAGGATTTTTAAGAATTTATTAGCTTTTGTAAATTTAGTCAATTATAAGATTTACATGGACGATAAATTAAAAAACACTGAAAATAAAGCTCAAATCATAAGAGAAGAAGACTTATCTGCATACAAAGCAAAAGGCATTTATATGAGAGATGATCATTGTGATTGGGGTTCAAGTGGAATGGAAGCTTTAGTTGATCAAATCAACGACAGTAACTAATTCGTTCACTTAAACAATTTTCAAAACATAACAGTAAAGGACTAAATGAGTGCTGAGAATATCTCATACGATTTAAAAAGATTTGCCGGTATTAAAAAAGATTATACGCCAGATGAGGTTGAGAGACTAAGAGGATCAATTAAAATTGAGTACTCTATGTGCAAACATCAATCTAAAAAATTATGGGATTTATTAAACTCAGAACCTTATATTAATACATTAGGATCTTTATCTGGAAACCACGCCGTACAACATGCCAAGGCAGGATTAAAAGCAATTTATTTAAGTGGATGGCAAGTAGCAGCAGATGCAAACACCGCTGGCGAGATGTACCCTGATCAATCTTTATATCCATATGATAGTGCCCCAAAATTAGTTGAATCTATGAACAATGCATTAATTAGAGCAGATCAAATTCAACATATGGAACTTAAAGATGGAGACATGCAGTCAAAGGATAGAACTGATTATATGCTACCAATTATTGCTGATGGTGAAGCAGGATTTGGTGGGCCATTGAATGTTTTTGAGCTTACAAAAAAATTTATTAAAGCAGGAGCGGCCGGTGTACACTTTGAAGATCAATTAGCTAGTGAAAAAAAATGTGGGCATATGGGTGGAAAAGTTTTAGTTCCAACTAGTACTATGATTAAAAACTTAAAAGCAGCAAGACTTGCTGCAGATATTGCTGATGTACCTTTAATAATTTTAGCAAGAACTGATGCTAATGCAGCAAAATTAATTACAAATGATTTTGATGAAAATGATAAACCTTTTTTAACAGGAGAAAGATCGCCAGAAGGTTTCTATTATGTTAAACATGGAATTGATCAAGCTATTTCAAGAGGTTTGGCTTATGCGCCTTATTCAGACTTAATTTGGTGTGAAACTGCGACACCAAATCTTGAAGAGGCAAAGAAGTTTGCAGATGCAATTCATAAAAAGTTTCCTGGTAAATTATTAGCTTACAACTGTTCTCCCTCGTTCAATTGGAAAAAGCATTTATCAGATGCTGAAATAGCAACATTTCAGCAAAAAATTAGCGAGATGGGTTATAAGTTTCAGTTTATTACTCTTGCTGGATTTCATACTCAAAATATTGCAATTTTTGAACTTGCGGAAAAATATAAAACTGAAGGAATGACTGCTTATTCTAAAATCCAAGAATTAGAATTTGCTAGAGAAAAAGATGGTTACACAAGTGTGAAACACCAAAGAGAAGTTGGAACATCTTATTTTGATGCAGTTTCAAATACTATTAGTTCAGGAAAAAGCTCTACTACCGCAATGGAAGGTTCTACTGAGTCTGAACAATTTTAATTGTTCTTTAATCATACCTTTAAGTGTGATTAAATATTTAGATGGTTTTAAGTAGCTTCCTTTTAATTATTCTTTATTTCTCCCACAGGTATATTGTTGCTTGGATAGTTTTTTACAATAATCAAGATGTAAGATTTGGTAACTCAATCTGGCGATGGTCATATGACTATCAAGTAATTGGAGATAGAGATATCTCTGATCTAGATGACAAACCTTTTGTAAGAAAAAGAAGAATAAGAAACCGAACTATTTCAATAATGTACTGTAATTTCTTTCTAGGATTTCTTGTGTTCATGTCTTTTTTAAGCAATTTACTTATCTTGATATTGAATTAGCAATTAATATATCTCTGCGTCATTAAGTGCGATTGATAATCATTCTCAATGCTAATAGTAAGCATTCTAATCTAATTAAATCAACATAAACGGGAATAATAATGAAAAAACTTACAATTATTGCATTTTTCACGGCTTTATTTGCAAACATGACGTTTGCAGCTGAAGTTAATGTATTCAGTGCAAGACACTACGATTCAGATATTCAACTTTACGAAAAATTTACAGCTAAAACTGGAATTAAAGTAAATGTTGTATCTGGTAAAGATAAAGCTCTTCAAAAACGAATAACTGAAGAAGGTGCCGATTCAAAAGCTGACCTTTATATTACTGCTGACGCAGGAAGATTAGGTGCATTCGCTACAAAAGGGATGTTCCAAAATTCTATGACAACTGCAATCAAAGCTGCAGTTCCAGCAAACTTTAGAACTTCTAAATGGACTGGAATAGCTAAGAGAGCAAGAATTATGTATTACTCACCAGAAAGAGTAAATGCAAATGAACTTAACGGTATGACTTACGAAGGTCTTGCTGATCCAAAATGGAAAGGTAGAGTTGTTATCAGACAATCTAACAATATCTACAACCAATCTCTTGTTGCATCATTAGTAAAAAATAATGGTAAAGCAGCAACTTGTTCTTGGGCAAAAGGTGTAGTGGCTAATATGGCTAGAGACTCTAAAGGAAATGATAGAGCTCAAATTTTAGCTGTAGCTGCAGGTGAAGCTGATCTAGCAGTAGCTAATACATACTATTATGCTTTGATGTTATCTGGAAAAAAAGGTCCAGAGCAACAAGCAGCTGCTAAAAAAGTTTTACCTTTTTTCCCTAACCAAGGAGATAGAGGAACTCACATGAACATTAGTGGAGGAGGAGTACTTAAAAATGCACCAAATCCTGATAATGCAAAAAAACTACTTGAGTTTTTATTAACTAAAGAAGCACAAGAACACATAGTTAATAATACATTTGAATATCCAATGATTGATGGTGTTGAGCCTCATGCATTAGTTAAACAAATGGGTCTTGGATACAATCAAGATTTAGAAACTAAAGTTGCTAATTATGGAACAAGACAAGCTACAGCACTTGAGTGTATGTTAGCTGCGAGTTGGAAGTAATAAGCAAGTGAAAAAGAATTTATTTAATATTGATTTAGATAAATCTTCTGACGTATATGGGTCACAATCTCTGAAAGCTTGTGATCCATGTGCAGCAGAGTGTGAAAAAATCAATAGAAAAATAAATAACAGAAAATTATCAGATATTAAAGATAAAGAGGTTGCACATATCCTCTCTCCCTTTAATACATAATTTTCTTTTTAATGATTGTGCTCATAGCTCTTCGAAAGGTATTTACCCTACCTAATTTAACTATGAGCACTAAAAAATTCAAATGCAAGTAATACAAATTAATAAACACTTAAAAAATAATAGGAATAAGATGATAGAAGGAAAAAAATGCTCAAATGTAGTTTTGAAAACAAGAAAAATTGGAAAATGGGTTGATGTTAGTACTGACGATATATTCAAAGATAAAAAAGTAATACTATTTTCATTACCAGGTGCATTTACACCAGTATGCTCTGAAAAGCAGTTACCAGGATTTGAAGAAAATTATGATAAATTATTAGGTTTGGGTATTAATGAAGTTTATTGCATTAGTGTTAATGATGGCTTTGTCATGAATGCTTGGGCTGACCAACAAAATTTAAGAAAAGTTAAGGTATTACCAGATGGAAATGCTGATTTTACAAGGGCAATGGGCATGTTAGTTGACAAAAAGCATGTTGGTTTTGGTCAAAGAAGCTGGAGATATTGTGCAATTATTGATGATGGGGTAGTTGAAAAATGGTGGCAAGAGGATGGCATGAACAATGATGGAAATGATCCTGATCCATATGATCAAACAACTCCTGAAAATTGCATAGAGTATCTATCTAAAAAATAAAGACTATAAACCCATAGCTTATAAGAAAGTTTTAGAAATTAGCTCTTTAATCTCTCTCTCAAATTGGTTTTAGAGTTGATATTAACTTCCCTTGGTAACGAGGGAAGTTTCTTAAAAATAATTATTGAGGTAATGTAAAGTATGGAATTTAGAAAAATAAATATTTGGTATATATCATCACTACTTATTTCTTTAGTGGTGGCCGCTCCCATTTTAACAGTATTCAGCAGTTTTTTTGAAACTACTGGAAACTATAGTTTAATTTTAAAAAATACTTTTCTTTATGATTATATTTATAATTCTTTATTACTTTTAATAGGTGTTTTATTTTTAACATTTATAATTGGTGTTGGATGCGCTTATTTAGTTTCATTTTATAATTTTCCAGGTGTAAATTTTTTCAAATGGTCTTTAATTCTATCTTTTGCTGTCCCTGCTTATATCTATGCATATTCTTTAACAGCTTTTTTTGAAAATTATGGAACTGCTTTTTCTATCTTAAAAAATTTATTTGGAGAGGGTAACTATAATTCTCACATTCCTAAATTTGATGGAATGTTGGGTGCTATAATTTCAATATCATTTTCATTATTTGGCTATGTTTATGTTTTAACCAGAGCATCATTTCATTATCAATCTCAAAATTTAATAGAACTTGGAAAAAATCTTGGTTTTTCTAAAGAAAAATCTTTTTTTAAAATAATACTCCCTTCAGCAAGACCTGCCATAGTTGCTGGTCTTTCATTGGTTGCAATGGAAACTTTATCAGATTTTGGATCTGTATCCTTTTTTGGAATATCTACTTTTACTACAGGAATATATAATGCTTGGATTTCTTTTGATGATCTTACCCTTGCTAACAGATTATCATTTTATCTATTAATTTTTATTCTTGGATTATTTGTTTTGGAAAATTTCTCAAGAAAAAAAGCGCAATATCACACATCTTCTAAAGGTGGATTTAAATCTAAATCAGTTATTAATTTAAATGGTTATAAATCATTTTTAGCATTTTCTTTTTGTATGTTAGTTTTCTCTATAAGTTTTTTATTCCCTGTTCTTCAAATGCTTTATTGGACAATAATATTTCCAAAACATTTAGCTGACTTAGATCTAATTAACTTATTTTCTAATACTATAATTTTAGTAATTTTATCTAGCTGTTTATTAATTGCCCTAGCTTTTATTTCAAATTATGGAAATAGAGTTTCTAAAAGTAAATTTTTAGAAGTGCTAACTACATTTTCAATATCAGGTTATGCAATACCAGGGATTATTTTGGCAGTAGCATTCATTACTTTTATCTCATGGTTTGATAGTATTATTCTAGGTCAATTTGAATTGAATAGTATAAAACCTATTTTTATAGGCTCTATTCTTGGCTTAGTTTTGGTTTATTTTATCCGTTTTTATTCATTAGCAAGTAATGGGATTAAATCAGGATACTTAAAAATAAACTATTCTATTGATGAAGGTGCATATCTTCTTGGTTATTCTAAATTTAAGACATTTAAAAATATACATGTCCCTTATCTAAGAAATTCAATTTTATTGATAGGAATTTTATTAGCTATTGAAATCATTAAAGAGCTGCCAATTACACTAATTATGAGGCCATTTAATTTTGAAACTTTTGCAACAAAAGCTTATATTTATGCTTCACAAGATTTATTAGAAGCAGCTGCGGCGCCATCATTGTTTCTTATAATTATTGCAAGTTTCTTTATTTTAATTACATCTAAATATATTCTTAAAGATTAAAATATGAATAAAAATTTTCTTGAAATTAACAACGTAACTTTTAAGGCCAGTGAAAAAAATAAAGTTAATAATGTTTCTTTAAAAATAGAAAATGAAGGTGATATAGTTTGTTTATTAGGACCTTCTGGAATTGGTAAAACTACTATCTTAAGAACTATTGCTGGTTTAGAAAAAATAGATTCAGGTGCAATTGTTTTAAAGGATAAAGTATTATCCTCAAAAGAGATGCACATTGAACCTGAAAATAGAAATATATCAATGGCCTTTCAAGATAACTCTTTATTTCCTCATTATAATGTTTTGGAGAATATTAAATTTGGTGCTGAAAGAAATAAAAAGAAGAAAGGTATAGAGATTAATGATTTAATTAAATTTCTTCATATTGATCATGTTATAGATAAATTTCCACATCAAATCAGTTCTGGTGAAGCTCAAAGAGCTTCGTTGGCACGATCTTTATTGTCTAATCCTGATTTGTTGCTATTAGATGAACCACTATCAAATGTGGATCAAAGTTTTAAAGAAGAGATCCAAGTTAAATTAAAACAAATACTAACAGAACAGAAGATAACAACAATAATAGTTACTCATGACTCTTATGAGGCATTTTATCTTGGAACTAAATGTGGAATAATTTTAGATGGGCATTTGAAGCAATATGATGACCCATATAACGTTTATCATTTTCCAAATTCAATAGAAGTTGTGAATTTTCTTAATAGAGGAATTCTAATACCAGCTAAAGTGACAGGAGAAAATAGTTTAGAAAGTAATGATTTAGGAACCATAACTGGAAACTTCATAAAACATTACCCAAAAGGATCTGAGGTAAAATTGTTATTACAACCAGAAGATTTAGAGCATGATGATAAGAGCAATCTTAAATTAGAGGTAGTAGATAGAAAGTTTAGAGGTACAAACTTTATTTATACTTTAAAGACAGAAAGCAGTAAATTAATACCTGTATTTGTTCACTCTCACCATATTCATCAACATGAAGTTGATGAAAAATTTGGTATAAAAAGACCTATTCATATTGATCATATAGTTTGTTTCTAATACAAAACTGCATTTAGAAATGAATAATAAACTAAAAACTTTAGCCAAAGGAATAGCTGATGTAAGTCCTTTGATGATACCAGTATTTCCCTTTGGAATTATCTATGGCGTCATTGGAATGGAATTAGGAATTGGCCCTTACATGACGCTTGGACTTTCAATTATAATATTTGGTGGAGCTTCACAAATAGTTTTATTACAACTATTTTCTGGTGGAGCGTCATCATTAGTAATTTTTAGCTCTGTGGGAGCTGTAAATTCAAGACACTTACTTTATGGCGCAGTTTTATCTGAACATCTATCTACTTTAAAACTTACTTGGAAAATTATTTTATCTTATGTCATGGTTGATCAAGCCTTTGCTGTTTCAAATACATACTTTAAAAATAATCGTAAAAATGAAAATAAACATTTTCATTTATTGGGAGCAGGTTTTACTTGTTGGACTATTTGGCAAATATCAACAATTCTAGGTATAGTTTTAGGCTCTGTTGTTCCTGAGGAATTAGGATTAAGTTTTACTATTTCATTAACATTTTTAGCTTTATTGATTAATGATTTTAGAAAATTTAAAAATATTATTGTTATGTCGGTGTCTGGAATAGTTGCCACTATTGGTTTCAACTCAATTCCTTTTAAGGCGTATATAATTGTTGCCGCTTTATCAGCATTAGCTGTAGCAGCATTATTAACTCTAATGAAATCAGAGGAAAAATAATGCATTGGTCCCTTATATTTTACTGTGGAGTAATTACCTTTTTAACAAGATTTTCTATGATTTTTTTTCTTAAAAAAGATATTTTTAATAATAAAACTAAAAAAATACTTTCTTATGTTCCGGCAGCGATTTTTCCAGCAATAATTTTTCCACCAATATTCTTAGGTAACTCAGGCTCTTTAGATTTAGAAAATAACCCAAAAATATTAGCTGCAGTAATTGCAATACTTGTTGGTTATTTTAGCAAAAATATCATTGCGACAATTTTTGCAGGATTAACTTCTTACTGGCTTCTAATATTTGTTGTATAGATAAGTATGAAAAAGTTCTTAATATTTATTTTTTGTATATTTGCGTTTAGTGTTAATGCGGATGGAAAAAAAACAACTTTTACTAAAGAGTTATTTAATAAAGCTCAATCAGATGGAAAAGTTGTGGTAGTAAGCTCTTGGATTAAATATTGTTCGTCTTGTGCAAGTCAAATGAAAGTTTTAAATAAAGTAAAAAATGAATTTGATAATATTGAATACTTCACATTTGATTTAAATAATAAAGAAATTTCTAATTTACTAAAAGTACAATATCAAACTACACTTTTAATTTTTAAAGATAATAAAGAAGTTTATAGAAGCATTGGTGAAACAAACAGAGATTTAATTTACGAAGCTATAAAAACTTCAATATAGATTTAAGCTCCTAGCTTAATATTTCTTGCAACATTAATATCTATTAACTTTGGCTTTGGAAGACTTAGGTTATTCATAATTTCCACATATTCATCCTCGTTTTTAGCTTGTAATCTGGGGTTAAATTTTTTTTCATTGCCTATAGAACTATTTTTTTTTCCATTATAATCATGACCTGGATATAATAGAGTTTCTTCTGACAATTTTAACAATCTATTAAAAATTGAGTTGTAAGCATCTTTAGCACTTCCATTTTGAAAATCTGTTCTACCAGTACCATTGATCAGCAATGTATCTCCAGAAAATAAGCAATTATTCAGCAAAAAACTATAACTATCAGATGTGTGACCTGGAGTATGAAGAGCTTTGATTTCTAGTTGATCAAGTTTAATAATTTCTTCATCTTTTACTTTTATTTCCACTGCATCAGCTGGAGTTTGATCACCCATAATAGTTGTACAGTTTGTTTGCTCTTTTAATTTGCTAGCACCAGTAATATGGTCTGCATGAATATGAGTATCAATTACCTTCACTAACTTTAAATTAAATTCATTAAGTAATTTTATATATTCCTCAACATTATCTAAAACAGGATCTATAATTAAAGCTTCCCTTCCCTTAGATGAAGCAATTAGATATGTGTAGGTGCTTGTTTTTTTATCAAAAACTTGTTTGAAAAGCATTTTCAAATATTATCACATATAGTTGGATTATATAGTATCAAAATAAGTAGACTCGGTAATAATGTAAAGATTTTAATAAAGAGTATTATAGCTCTAGGAATATTAACTCTATTTAGTGCAATCGTTTGTTATGGATTAGCAGATAAAATCTATATGTATTAAAGCCAGCTAGGAAAAGGCAAACCTTTTTCTTCTAGAAATTTCTTGTTAAACATTTTAGTAGCGTACTTTTCACTTTTATCACAAAGAATTGTAACAATAGTTTTTCCAGGACCTAATTCTTTACCCATTCTAATCGCACCAGCAATATTAATTCCACAGCTAGTACCAAGGCTTAAACCCTCATTTTCTATTAGATCATAAAGTATAGGAAGTGCTTCGTGGTCGTCAATAGAGTAGGCATCATCTATTTTAGCATTTTCAAAATTTTTCGTTACTCTACTTGAGCCAATACCTTCAGTGATTGAGCCACCTTCTGATTTTAATTCACCATTTTTTATATAATTATAAAGAGCAGAACCTTTAGGGTCAGATAAAAATATTTTAATATCTTTATTCTTTTCTTTAAGAGCATTGCTTACTCCTGAAATTGTTCCACCTGTTCCAGATGAACATACAAATCCATCAACCTTACCTTCAGTTTGTTCCCAAATTTCTTTACCTGTTGTTTCATAATGACCCTTAGCATTTGCAACATTGTCAAATTGATTTGCCCAAACAACTCCATTGTTATTTAATGGTCTTAGCTCATCAGCAAGTTTTGCTGCAACTTTTACAAAATTAGCTTCATCCTTATATGGTTTTGCTGGAACTAATCTTAAATCAGCACCAATATTTTTAAGAAGATCTTTCTTTTCTTGGGTTTGATTATCATTCATTACAATAATTGTTTTATAACCAAGTGAATTTCCTAGAAGACATAAGCCTATACCAGTATTACCAGCTGTTCCCTCAACAATAGTTCCACCTTTAGAAATTAATTTTTTACTCTCAGCATCTTTAATTAAAGCAAGTGCCGCTCTATCTTTTACCGAGCCACCTGGGTTCATAAATTCAGCTTTACCATAAATATTACATCCAGTAATCTCCGATGCAGCTCTAAGTTTGATTAAAGGAGTGTTACCAATGCCTGAAATAAAATTGTCATGAAAATTTTTCATTAATCAGAAGTATCTTTATCTGTTTCTTCAACAGCGTAAGGTTTAAATTCTTTTGTAGCTGTTCCAACATTTTTAGCAGGTATCCCAACCATTACAGCATTTTCTGGAACGTCTTTAGTAACTACAGCATTAGCTCCAACTTTAGCATTAGCTCCAATTATTACTGGTCCTAATATTTGAGCACCCGAACCAACAACCACACAATCATTTAGTGTTGGATGTCTTTTAACCATTCTTTGTTGATTTGAATTAATACTTGGCGCAATCCCACCTAGTGTTGCCATATGATAAATAGTTACGTTATTTCCTATTTCAGAAGTTTCTCCAATAACAACACCCATACCATGATCTATAAATAAATTTTTTCCAATTTTTGCACCTGGATGAATTTCTATACCTGTTAAGAATCTTGATAGTTGAGAAATAAATCTAGCAATAAGATCAAACTTTGCTAAATAAAAAAAGTTAGCAATTCTGTGAAAAAAAACTGCTTTAACTCCAGGATAAGTTAAAATTAAACTTAACTTAGATTTTGCCGCAGGATCTCTATCAATTATAGATTGTAAAAAATCATTCATGAATTTAGCTTTTGTTGATTAAAATATTATAGTGGACTATATAGTAATTATATAACGAATTTAAAGAGGAGAAACTTATGTACAAAAACACAAATTGCTTTCATCTAGCTGTACCATGCGGAGATTTAGAGACTGCAAAAAAATTTTACAATGAAGCACTAGGCTGCAGATTAGATAATTCTGCTCAGGAATGGGCTGATGTTGACTTTTGGGGAAATGAATTAACTCTTCACGCCAGTGAACATAAGATGGAAAATGAAAGACATGATGTCGATATGGGAAATGTATCAGTTCCACACTTTGGTGTTCATTTGTCGAGAAAAGATTTTGATACTCTTAAACAAAGATTAAAAGATAATGGTACTAAATATTATGACGAACCCTATTTAAGATTTAAAGGTACCAAGTACGAACAAGAAACTTTCTTTGTAAAAGATCCAAACGAAAATATTTTAGAGATCAAAACATTAACTGCAAATGCAGATTAATGGCTTCTGATTATAAATCTATAGTAAGCAAGATTAAATTTGAAGGAAGAGCTTTTATTGATGGCAGGTATGTTGAGGCTATTGATGGTAAAAAGTTTGAAAATATAAATCCTGCAACGGGTGAAGTTCTTTGTTCAGTTTCAAAATGTAATCATAAAGATGTTGATCTAGCAGTTAAAGTTTCAAGAAAAGCTTTTAATAGTGGTGTTTGGTCTAAAACGTCTCCAGAATTTAGAAAGGATGTTCTACTAAAGTTTGCTGAATTATTAAGACAAACTGGTGAAGAAAATTCTGTTCTTGAATGTGTTGATACTGGAAAATTAATTGGAGACTGTATTAATGAAGTAGCAAATGATGCTCCAATGCATTTTCAATGGTATGGAGAATTAATAGATAAAGTATTTGGTAAAGTTGGACCAACAGAACCATCATTAACGAGTTTAATTGTTAAAGAGCCAATTGGCGTTGTTGCTGGAGTTGTTCCTTGGAATTTCCCCTTAATGATGGCAGTATGGAAAATGGCTCCAGCATTAGCTGCAGGATGTTCGGTCATAATTAAGCCAGCAGAGGACACACCTTTAACTGCAATTAGAGTTGCACAAATTGCTAAAGAAGCTGGAATTCCAGATGGAGTATTAAATGTTATTCCAGGTTTTGGAGATGTTGGTGAAGCACTTGGAAGACACAATGATGTTGATGCTGTTTCATTTACAGGCTCAACAGAAGTTGGTGCTTTATTTATGAAATATTCTGGTGAAAGCAATTTAAAGACTATTGGTCTAGAGATGGGTGGAAAAAGTCCATTTATAGTTTTAGAAGATGCAAAAATTACAGATAATTTAATTGATGATGCAATTAATTCTGCTTTTTGGAATGGTGGGCAAAACTGTTCTGCAAACATGAGACAAATAATTCATAGCAAAGTTAAGGATGAATTTTTAGACAAAGTTTCAAAAAAAGTTAAAGCCCTTAAAGTAGGTGATCCATTAGACCCAAGTTCAAACATGGGATCAATGATTTCCAAAAAACATTTGGCAATAGTTGATGGATTTATTCAAAAAGGAATTGATGAAGGAGCCAAACTTTTATTTGGTGGTGTATCTGAAAAATCAGAAAAAGGTTTTTTTGCAAAACCAACGTTATTTGATAATTTAAAAGAAAATATGGTAATTGCTCAAGAAGAAATTTTTGGGCCTGTATTAGGTGTTATTACAGTAAATGATACTGAAGAAGCTTTAAAGATTGCAAGTAATTCAAAGTATGGATTACATGCAAGTGTTTTTACTCAAGATATTGATAGAGCATTTCATATGGCTAAAAGCCTTCCTTGTGGCACAGTTTCAGTTAATACTTTTTCTGAAGGAGACATTAAAACTCCATTTGGAGGGTATAAGCAATCTGGCTCTTTAAGTAGAGATCAAGGTACTGAAGCACTTAATTCCTTTCTTCAGACTAAAACTATTTGGATTAGCCACCAATAAGAACACATATTAACAAGTATAAAAAGACAAAAGGCCTGTTTTAGTCTTTGACTCACTTAAAAGTTTTAAGCTAAGCTTCATTTTTTTAACAAATAGAGAGAAATAAAATGATAACAATTAAAACTATGAAGACACTACTTGCAGGGTTTGCTATGGCTTTGTTTACCTTAGCCGCTGTTGCAGAAACAACTCTTAAGCTTGGAACTACTGGTAGATTGGGTATGCCAATCGGTGACGCCATAGATCAAGCATTGATACCGGCCTTGGCAAAAGCCTCTGGAGGTAAGATGAAAATCGAACCACATTATCAAAAAAGCTTATGTGCTGAACAGAAATGTGGTGAACAAGCCAATCAAGGACTTATATCGCTTTGGACTAGTTCTACGGCAAACTATGGTAATTTTGGATCAGAGTTGGCAATTTTTGATTTACCTTTCATTTTCAAATCACTTGAAGATGCGAAAAGAATATCAAATGAATGGCTTGCAGAAAGACAGTGCAAACTAGCACTTGAAAATTCAGGCCACATTTGCCTTTCTGTATATTCAAGCGGTGGATTTAGACAGCTTGGAAATGCAACTAAACCAGTTCACGTTCCTAATGACATGAAAGGTCTAAAGTGGCGTACTACTAAGAGTCCAATTGAGTTCATGCTAGTTAAAAATTGGGGTGCAACTCCAACACCTTATGATTGGAGCCAGTTATACTCAGGTCTACAGTCAGGTGTAGTTGAGGGTCAGTATGTTGCTAGTCCTTGGCAACATGTAGCAAAACTTCATGAAGTTGCAAAATACTTCACTGAGATTGGTGGCATGTGGTCCGGAAATATTCTAGCAATGGATGCAAAGCAGTATAATGCTTTATCTTCTCAAGAGAAAAAATGGTTACACAAGGCAGCTGATGCTTATGGAGAAAAAGTAAACGAGTTAGATAACGCTTGGATTAAGGATGGAGAAAATGCAATTAAAGCATCTGTGAAAGAATGGTATGTTCCATCTGAAGCGGAAATGACTAAATGGAGGTCAGGTGCAATCGGTGCATGGTTAGATGCCAAGGGTACTTTTGAACCAGAGGTAGCTAAAAGAGTACTTCTTGAACAAGGAATGGATGGATTTGTAGCTCAGTTAGAGAAAGCTGGGGCTCTTTAAATCGTTCAACGAAAAACTGTGTAAAGATCATTTAGCTCAATTTTTAGAACTAGATGATCTTTACCTAAAACAATTCATAACAAATAATTAACTATGGAAAGTATCATTCTACTCGGAGTACTCCTTTTTCTAATCCTATTAGGTGCCCCCATTGGCTTCATATTAATACTGATACCATTTGTTTATATTCTATTTACTGACGCTGTACCCCTTATTTTAATCCCTAGTCAAATGTTTAATGCTATTGACTCAGTTCCATTAACTGCAATTGCGTTTTTTATGCTGACAGGTGAGTTAATGACAAGTGCCACGATTACTGACAGGTTAGTAGCCTTGAGCAAATCATTAATTGGACGTGTACGAGGGGGACTGGCTCAAGTTAATGTTCTTGTGAGCATGTTTTTTGCAGGGATGAATGGTTCTGTCGTAGCAGATACAGCTACAGTTGGAGCATTAGTATTACCAGCTATGAAAAAAGCTGGCTATCCTCCTGCGTTTTCGGCTGCGGTTACAGGTGTAAGCTCCACTATAGGAGGCATAATTCCACCCAGTATCATGATGATTGTACTTGCTAATTCGACAGAGCTTTCGATTGCATCGCTATTTGCAGCTGGAATTATTCCAGGTGTGTTGATAGGCGTTGTGATCATGATAATCAATCATTACTTTGCAATTAAATATAACTTCGAGCGCAGTGATGAAAAATTTTCGATACGTCGAGCTGGTAAAGAATTATATCGATCCTCATTCGCCCTTCTGATACCCGTGGTTTTAGTGGGTTCAGTAATGGGTGGTGTTGCATCGGTTGTAGAGGCTGGAGCTATCACAGCAATGGTTGCGTTATTTACAGGTGTATTCGTGTATCGAACTATTAAATGGAAAGATTGCACTGGTGCTTTTCGTCGAGCATTCCGTAATTCGGCAATGGTTTTTATTATCATAGCTGCGTCGGGACCCTTTAGTTGGTTACTTACCTCTCTAGGTGCAATTGGTGAACTTGAAAACTGGCTTCTAAGCCTTACAGGATCCCCTATTATTTTTATTTTAGCCGTTATCCTATTTATTTTTCTACTTGGAACAGTAATGGACTCTGCGGTAAACATTATCATAGTTGGCCCAGTATTAGTTAATGTTATGGCTCAAGCTGGCTTTCCTGAGATACAAGCGGCTATCGTTGTAATAGTTGGCTTCTTAATAGGATCAGTAACACCACCTGTTGGTGTCGCGTTCTTTACCGCTGCAACAATAGCACAAGTGCGTCTAGAAAAAGTTGCTGTTGCGTTAATTCCTTATCTAGTTGGGCTGTTTTTACTTTTATTTTTTATCCTTATTATTCCAGAGTTGACCATGTTTCTTCCAAACCTATTAAGTAATTAGTGATATGTTAAAATTTTTTAATAACATTGACCGTTTTATCCATCGTACATTGGAAGCTGTGTGTTCACTCCTTTTGGCTGCGATGGTTGGTTTCACCCTTTATAACGTAATCATGCGATATGTTTTTAACAACCCTCCTGTTTGGGGTGATCTTCTAACAGTATTAAGTAATATTTGGTTGATGTTTATAGCACTTTCTCTGACAGCCAGAGACAATGAACACATAGCTTTAAATTTAATCTATGAAAAATTACCAAATAGACTGTCACTATATATACGTCAGTTCTGGAAACTTATGATTATGGCAATTGGTATAGTCCTGATAATTTATGGATTTGAACTTGTAGAGGGTATGCGTGGAAAGTATTGGGAAATGTGGTATTTTGAAATTAGTTTCCAAGGTATTGAGTTCAAAGAGAATTATATGCCAAAGAAATACGCAGTTGCAATCCTACCGTTAGCTGGATTTTTGACAACCATTGGCGCTGCTATTAGTTTTGTGAAAAAGGTCTAGTTCTTTTGGATTAATCACCAATAACAACACATAATAAAGAGACAAAAAACCTATTTTAGTCTTTGACTCACTTAAAAGTTTTAAGTTAATCTTCTTTTTTTAAATTAATCGAGAGGGATATAATGAAAATAATAAAAACTACACTTGTAGCTAGTTTAATTTCTTTATTTGCTACTTTTTCAACATTTGCTGAGAAAGTTAAAATAGGAGATCCAGGTTGGACAGGTGCAACAGCTATTGCAAATTTATTAGCAGCAGTTGTTAATGACAAAATGGGTGGAGAAGCAGAATTAGTTCCAGGAAACAATACTGCAATCTATGGTGCAATTGATAGAAGCAAAGGTGAAATAGAAGTTCACCCTGATATCTGGTTACCTAATCAACAGGCTTATACTAATGATCTAGTTCCTAAAGGAACTCTTAAGTTAAGTTCAAAACCTTACGAAGGAAACCAAGGATATTGTGTGTCTCAACAATTTGCTAAAAAAATGAATATTACAGCAATTGAAGACTTAGCTAGACCAGAAGTTGTAAAAGCAATGGATAGTGATGGTAATGGTAAAGGTGAGTTTTGGATTGGTGCTGATGGATGGGCTTCTGCAAATGTAAACCAAGTTAAACTTAGAGATTATGGTTTATATGATGCGGGTATTGAACCTATCAGAGCTGCTGAAGCTGTAAAAAATGCAAGAGTACTTGACTCTATTAAAAAAGGTGAAGGATATGCATTTTATTGTTACAAGCCGCATGCAATTTGGGGAATGGCTGACGTAGTTATGTTGACAGAACCTAAATTTGATAAAGCCAAATACAAAATGGTTCAGCCTAAAGAAGATGCTGACTGGTACAAAAAATCTTATGTTGCATCAAAAGATGCTCTTAAACAAATCCAAATTGGTTGGGGTACTTCTTTAGAAGCAAAATCTCCAGCAATTGTTGATTTCTTTAAGAATTTTCAATTATCAGCAGACGATGTTTCATTAATGGCCTACCAAATTTCAGTTGAAAAAAAACAACCAGCTGATGTTGCTAGAACATGGATGAAAAATAATAAATCTAAAGTTGATGGTTGGTTAGGACTTTAAGTTAATTTAAATTTTTACCCGGCAATAAATAAAGTTGCCGGGTATTTCTCTTAAAAAAAAATTATTAAATTTTCGAACGGATCTGATGGACTCAGCTATTGAAATAAAAAATGTTTGGAAGATATTCGGTAATAATTCTGAAGAAGCATTAAATGCTATTCAAAATCAACGTATTTCAAAACAAGAAGCTTTAGAAAAATATAATTCAGTAATTGGTGTATCCGATGTCTCTTTTGACGTTAAAAAGGGAGAGATATTCTGTGTAATGGGGCTTTCTGGTAGTGGTAAATCCACTTTAGTAAGACATATCAATAGATTATTAGAACCTACCTCAGGACAAATTTTGATCAATAATGAAGATGTGATGAAGTTTGATCCAAAAAGTTTACAAGATTTAAGGAATAAAAAGATAGGTATGGTTTTCCAGAACTTTGCTTTAATGCCCCACAGATCAGTATTAGATAATATAGCAATGCCACTTGAAATAAGAGGCATAAGTAAAAATGATAGGTTGGATGCCGCCAATAAAATTTTAGATATTGTAGAGCTTCAGGGTTGGGGAAATAAATTTGCTCATGAACTATCAGGTGGAATGCAACAAAGAGTAGGATTAGCAAGAGCCTTAGCAGCAGATCCTGATGTTTTATTAATGGATGAACCATTTAGTGCACTAGACCCGTTAATTAGAAGACAACTTCAAGCAGAATTTATCAAACTTTCAAAACAAATGAAAAAGACAACAGTGTTTATAACGCATGACCTAGATGAAGCTGTTAGAGTAGGTCATAGAATTGCTATCATGAGAGATGGAAAAGTTATTCAAATAGGAACGCCAGAAGAAATAGTAATGAAGCCTGTAGACAATTACGTAGCTGACTTTGTAAAAGGAATATCTAGATTAAAAATTGTTCAAGCTAAATCTATCATGCAACCCATTGATAAATTTGAAAAGGAATTTGGGCCACTAGCTAAAAATTTAGAAAGTGTTCATGAAAATGATTTACTAAATAAACTAATAGAAAAATCTTCTATTAAAGATGAACCAATATTGGTAATAAATAATGAAAGCAAAAATATTGGTGTGATAACGCAAGCTGATTTACTTAAGGCTGTTGTAGAGGGTAGTGATGGAGAATAAAACAATCAGAAACCCATCTAGAAATGAGTTAATTACTGATTTTGTAAAAAGTAATCCAGATTATTACATTAAAGAATTCAAAAAAATTGGAAGTAAGCCTACTTATTCATTTTCATTTAATCTATTTGCATTTATTTTAGGACCTGTTTGGTTTGGAATGCGCAATGTTTGGAATTGGACATTAGCTTTTTTAATCATTGAAACTTTTTCAGTAGTACAAATCATTAGAGGTTTATTTGGTAATATTACAGCAGATGCCATTGCTAAAGTTGAACAAGTTAAGAGTACAATAGCTTTTAGAAATAAACAATTAGAAGCAGCGATAGAGAATAATCCAGATAAAATTGATGTTTTTAAAAGAAATATAAAATCTTTAGAAGATGCCATGCAAGGTTATCTTGACGAAATTACAAGAGTAGAGGCTTCAGCAATTTGGATTGCAATTTTTGGATTTATTTTATTGATAGCAGTTAAGATTGTCCAAGGTGTTTTGGCTAATTCAATTTTAGAAAAAAAATATTCTGAATGGTTATCTGATAAATCTATTCATCCAGGTATGCAGATGAAAAATTATGTCTTAAGTAGTGTTTTTACCTTTGTTATAATGATTTTTAGCGTTATCCATTATAGCTTTCCAGGTTTACTTCAGTTAATGGATACGTTTCCAACTCATCCTGAAATAAGATTATTTTCAATTAAATGGATAGAAATTATTTTTGATTATGCGGTTGTTAAAGGAGATGTGATTTTTACAGCGATAACAATCGGTATTAGGTCGGTATTAGATTTCTTAGAATTATTGTTTGTTAAAACTCCTTGGATCGTAATTATTACTGCAATTGTAACTTTAACAGGTTTATCAGCTGGGCCTAGAGCTGCAATTTATTCGACAGGTTTCTTGTGTTATATGGGTTTTTTAGGCTTCTGGGTTAAAGCAATGACGACATTAGCCTTATTAGGAACAGCTGCAATTCTAAGTATAGCAATAGGTATTCCACTTGGAATTTTTTGTGCAAGACGTCAAAGATTTTATTCATTAATTAGACCGATAATGGATTTCATGCAAACAATGCCAGCCTTTGTATTCATGATTCCAGTAATAGCTTTTTTTGGAACTGGAAAGGTTGCAGCAGTAATTATTACAATGATCTTTGGTGGTACACCTGTTGTAAGACTTACTGTTTTAGGATTACGTGGAGTACCAGAAACAATTCGAGAAGCAGCTATAGCTTACGGTGCAACTAAATGGTATTTGTTAAGAAAAGTAGATCTACCACTAGCTACACCTTCAATTTTAGCAGGTGTTAATCAAACAGTAATGTTAAGTTTAGCTATGGTGGTAGTAGCGTCTCTAATTGGTGCAAAAGGTTTAGGACAAGATGTTCTTGAGGCATTACAATACGCTAATGTTGGACAAGGTATACTTGCGGGTATAGCTATTTTGTTTGTTGCATTAATTTTAGATAGAGTTGTTCAAGGCAAGAAAAGAGTTTAAAAAACCTAATGGAATATTTGTTATTAGGTTTTTTTACTGGGTTAAGTCTTATTCTAGCAATTGGGGCTCAGAATATTTTTGTAATAGAGCAAGGTTTAAAAAAAGAATATGTGTTTCTTGTTTGTTTGATTTGCTCAATTTCAGACCTAGTATTAATTTTTCTTGGAATATTTATTTTTCAACTCTTTAATAAGTATTTTAATTCTAATGTTGAGCTAGTGTTTAATATTGCTTTAGTTATCTTTTTATTACATTTTATTTATTCAAAAATAAAGGCTTACAATACAGCAATTAATTTTGATTCAGACTTGACTAGCATTACTGTCTTTAATATTTTTTTAAAGACTCTTGGATTTACATATTTAAATCCTCATGTATATTCAGATACAGTATTTTTTTTGGGAAATTTTTCAAAAGATTTTATTATTAGTCAAAAAATATTTTTTGGAATAGGTGCATCAATTGCTTCTTTTTTATTTTTCTTTTTAATTGGATATCTATCTAAATATTTTTCTATATATGCTAAAAATAAAAGAGTTTGGAACATAATAAATCTTTTAATAATCATTTTTATGAGCTTTTTAACTTTGTTTATCATTACAAAAATGATTAATTGATTGTTATGAATAATATTTACATAGATGATGTCGGAGAAGGATACCCTTTAGTATTAATTCATGGTTTCTTAGGTTCTTCTGAAATGTGGTGTAATCAAAAAGATTTTTTTTCAAAATTTTGCAGAGTTATATCGCCAGCTTTACCAGGCTTTGGTGAAAGTAGTGGAGCTCAATCCTTAGATACAATTAATAAAATGGCTCAATTTGTAATTAATATTATTGATGAAAAAAAAATAAATAAATTCAATTTAATAGGTCACTCTATGGGTGGAATGATAGTACAAGAAATAACTAAAATAGTTGGTGAAAGAGTTAATAAATTAATTTGTTTTGCCACTGGGTCTATTGGAGAAATTCCTGGAAGATTTGAAACAATTGATGAAACCAGAAAAAGATTAAAAGAAGAAGGTGCGGCTGTATCATTTTCAAGAGTTCCAAAAAAATGGTTTGTGAAAGGAGATCAAGATAAAAATTATTTTTTATGTGTGAATGCTGTTCAAAATGTTTCTGTAGAATCTGCAGACAATGCACTTAAAGCAATGAAAAATTGGACAGGTATTGAAAATTTAAAGAATATAAAAAATGAAACATTAATTATTTGGGGTGACAAAGATACTGCTTATAATTTTGAACAAGTTGAAACACTTAATAAAAATATCATCAATAGTAGACTAGAAATCTTTAAAGATTGTAGTCACAATGTCCATCTGGAAGAACCAAGAAAATTTAATGATTTAATTAAGGGTTTTATTAATCAAACAAGTACTAAATTTTAATTTGAATAACCATATTTTTTCAATCTTACATCACCAGTTCTTGCATGTGCTTCCATTCCTTCGTATCTAGAAATTCTTGCAGCTGCAGCACCAACTAACTCAGTAGACTCTTTTGTCATTCTTTGGAAACTTAAAGTTTTAACAAACTTACCAACAAATAATCCACCCGTATATCTTCCTGCACCTTTAGTTGGAAGAATGTGATTAGTTCCTGAACACTTATCACCATAAGCAACAGTTGTTTCTTCACCAATAAATAAAGAACCATAGTTTGTTAGTCTTTTATGAAACCACTCTAAATTTTCTGTCTGAACTTCTAAGTGCTCTGGAGCATACTCATCACTAATGGTTGCCATTTCTTCATCAGTATCACAAAGAATAACTTCACCATAATCTCTCCAAGCAGCATCAGCATTTGTTCTTGGTACCTCTGGTAATTCAGCAATCAGCTCTGGAACTCTTTTCATCACTTTTTCACCAAGTTCTTTACTCGTTGTGTATAACCAACAAGGTGAGTTGTAACCATGTTCAGCTTGACCTACTAAATCAACAGCCACTATTTCTGGATCAGCTTTAGCATCAGCAATAATTCCAATTTCAGTAGGGCCTGCAAATAGGTCTATACCTACTTTTCCAAATAAAATTCTTTTAGCTTCAGCAACAAATTGGTTTCCAGGACCAACAATAATATCTGCCGCTGGGTTATTAAACAAACCATTAGTCATAGCAGCAATAGCTGGAACACCACCTAAATTTAAAATTACATCAGCACCACATAAATCAGCTGTATAAATAATTGTCGGATGAGCACCTACACCTTCTTTTGGAGGGCTACACGCAATAACATTTTTTACTCCAGCTACTTTTGCTGTAGTTACACTCATAACAGCTGATGCAATGTGCGCATAACGTCCACCTGGTACATAACATCCAGCAGTATTAACAGGTACTAACTTTTGACCAGCAAATAATCCATCAGAAAGTTCAACCTCAAAATCTTGACCATAATTTTTTAATTGAGCTTCAGCAAATTTTCTAACTCTTTCATATGAAAACTGAACATCATCTTTTGTTTTTTGGTCTAATGTTTTTTTAATTTCTTCAATTCTTTCTTTAGAAACGATGATTTCTCCATCGTACTTATCAAATTTTTTTGTAAGATCTATACAACCTTGTTCTTTTGTAGTTTCGATATTTTTTAATAAATCCTGAACTATTCCTGTTGTTTTTGTGTCATCAGTTGATGAAGTTTTAGGTGATTTTTTTAAATAAGTTATAGCCATTATTACCCTCTCTGATTTTTGTGAAACACTCTTATAGACTTTAATGAAACAATTTCAATGATGAATTAGTCTAATGCAACAACAGCTGCTGCAATGGATGCCAATCTAGCCTGAGCTTCATCAGATCTGCTCGTAATAACAATTGGAACTTTACCACCAACAACTACACCAGCAGCACAAGCTCCCATAAAATAAATCATCATTTTAACTAAACTATTTCCAGTCTCAACACTTGGAACTAATAAAACATCAGCATCCCCGGCTACAATATTTTTAACACCTTTTATAGCGGCAGATTTTTTTGAAATACTATTATCAAATGCTAAGGGACCGAAAACATCAGCATTTAAATTGTCTTTTTTTGCAAGTTTTGTAATCTCATCTGCTTCAATGGAACTTGGAACACTGTCTAAAATTTCTTCTGTTGCTGATAGTACTGCAACTTTTGGTCTTTCAATTCCTATACGATTTGAAAAATCAATTACATTTCTTAAGATGTGCATTTTTGTTTTTATATTAGGTAAAACATTTAAAGCACCATCAGTAATTATAAGAGGCTTATCATCTTTAGTATTTGTCATATGCCATATATGGCTTAGTCTTGTTTTTCCAAGTAAATTATAATCTCTCTTTAAAACTTCTTTCATCAAAATATCAGTATGAATATGACCTTTAACAATAATTCTTACCTTATCTTGGCTAGCAAGTTTTGCAGCTATTGCTGCTGTATTGTTTTCTATAGGCTCATGAATTATCTCATATGAAGAGACGTCCCATTTTAAATCTTCAGCACATTTGAGAATTTTTTTTTTATCCCCTATAAAAATAGGTGTAATTAGATTTTCATTAACAGCATCCTGAACTGAGAGCATTGGTAAGGGTAAACCCGCATTAACGATAGCAGCATTAACACCTTTTTTCTTATGTGCATGGTCAAGAAGGTTAATAGGACAAACAATTTCTTTATTTGAAAGCATGAAATATATTTAGTATGAATTTTTAAAAAGTATATACTGTAAATTGATAATGATTAAGCCTTTTAAGCTAAATATTCCCAATAAAACACTTCAAGAAATTTATACTAAGGTAAAAAATTACCCATGGCATGAAATGCCAGACGATGGTGGCTGGAAATATGGAAGTAATCTTGATTACATGAAGGAGATCTCAAGTTATTGGGTTAAAGATTTTGACTGGAGAAAACATGAGACAGAAATAAATAAATTTTCAAATTTTACATCTGTTGTAGATGATATTGAAATCCATTTTATTCATGAAAAAGGGAGTGGCTCTAACCCAACTCCATTGCTTCTTATGCATGGATGGCCTGGATCAGTTGTAGAGTTTTTACATATAATTGAAAAACTTGCACACCCTGAAAAGTTTGGTGGAAACATTGAAGATGCATTTGATGTAATTGTGCCTTCTTTACCTGGCTTTGGATTTTCAGGTAGACCATCTAAGCCAATTGGTCCAAGAAAAATGGCAGCTATCTTAAATAAATTAATGATAGAGAACCTTGAATATAAAAATTATTTAGCACAAGGTGGAGATTGGGGTGCAACTATTGCTAATTGGATTGGTTATGATCATTCAAAATCATGTAAAGCAATTCATATTAATTGTTTAACTATGCGTCATGCTGATGGTCCACAATCAAAGCAAGAAGAAGAGTGGCAAAAAAAGTTTGATAAAGATCAAATAATGCAGGATGGTTATAGAACCCAACAAGCAACAAAGCCGCAAACATTGAGTTATGGTATGATGGATAGTCCTGTTGGAGTTGCAGCTTGGATCATTGAAAAAATGTATGCTTGGTCAGATTTAAAAAATGAAGATATTGAAAGTGTTTATTCAAAAGATACATTATTAGCTAACATTATGGTTTATATAGTTACAAAAACTTTTAATACAGCTTCTTGGATTTACTATGGAAGAAGAGAAGAGGGTGGACGTTTTTTTCCTAAAGATTTTAAAAAAATAGAAATACCAACTGCTGCTGCAATTTTTCCAGCTGAAATGTCTGAATGGCCTCCAAAATCTTATGTAGATAGATTATTTAACATTACTCAATGGACCGAGATGCCAAGCGGTGGACATTTCGCAGCATTAGAGGAACCTGAACTTCTTGTTAACGACCTTGTTAAATTTTCAAGGACAGTTCGTTAACTAAATACCTTGTAAATACTCTAAGTCTTTTAGAACAGCTTTTGAAATATTAATTTCTTTTTTAAGATTACTTTTAAATCTATTGAACTTATTTTCTCCTGGATAAAGAATTTTTTTAACACCTTTTATTTTAGGCAGTCTTTTTATAGTTTTGATATTGTCTTTTATTCTTTTATTAAAAGAATTACCGACAAATAAATTAGGTTTTAAAACAAAAAATAAATGACCGATATTTTGTGGACCACTAAAATCAGTAAATGGATCCTTAACTCTACCCGCATGATTACCACCCGTTAATACACCACTTAAAATATCAACCATCCAAGCTAATCCAGAACCTCTAAATCCAGCAATAGGTAATTGAACACCCTCTAAAGCTTTTTTAGGGTCTGTAGTTGGTTTACCAAATTTATCTAAAGCAACACCTTCAGGAATTTTTGTTCCTTCTCTTGCAGCAACTCTAATCTTTCCTCTGTTAATCATTGAAATTGAAGTATCTAAAATAAAAGGAACTTTAGAGCCTGTTGGGGTTCCAAAGCAAATAGGGTTTGTTCCAAATAAACTTCTTAAAGCTCCATGTGGAGCAACTGCAGGAGGAGCATTTGTAAAAACCATTACCATTAGTCCTTTTTTAACTGCTTGCTCTGCATAATAACCAGACAAACCATAATGACCACTATTTTTAACTGCAACTAAGCCAATACCAGTTTTTTTAGCATTACTTATTGCTGTTTTGATAGCAGTATCTGCTGCAACAAAACCTATGCAATTATTACCATCCACATGTGCAATTGATTGAGAAATTTTTTTAATCTTTATTTTAGCTTTTGGATTAATTAATTTTTTGGAAATACGATCACAGTACATTTTTAATCTAGATAATCCATGCCCATACGCACCAACTAGCTCAGCATTAATTAATGCATTAGCTGAGATCGAAGAATGATCTTTGCTTAAACCATACTTTTGGAAAATCTTTATGATTTTTTTTTTTAGAATTGGGGTTTTCACTTTTAGCCTTTACCACGCCATGGAATAGTTTTGTCAATTATTTTACGAAGAGTAACATCAAATAAAAGACCCAACATTCCCATTACAAAAATAGTGATCCAGATAACTTCATATTGGAAATATTTTTTTGCAACGTTTTCAACAAAACCGATACCAGTAGTTCCAGCTAAAAATTCAGCAGCAACAAGAGTTCCCCAACACATACCTACAGCAACCCTTACCCCAGTTAAAATTTCTGGCAAAGAATTAGGAAATATTACATATCTTAATATTTGCCATCTAGAAGCACCTAGTGAATGTGAGGCATGGATTTTTGATAATTGAGTTCCTGATGCACCAGCTCTAGCTGATATGATCATAATAGAAAATGATACCATAAAAAGTAAAAATACTTTTCCAACATTATCAATACCTAAAACAGATATGATAAGTGGAGCCCAAGCAAGTGGTGGAACAGGTCTATAAAGTTCAATTAATGGATCGAAAAATCCTTTAGCAAATCTATTTAAACCCATGAATAATCCTAGTGGTACACCAAATATTATTCCAAGCATTAATCCTAAAAATACTCTTAAAAAAGAATCCCAAATATGACCCATAGGAACTGGTATCTTAAATAATCTAAAATCACCTGTAGCTACACTTAATACCTTACTTTTGAAGTTTGGTTTAACAACACCATTTTCGTTATGAACAGGATAATTCCCAGGAACAATATCTGCAATCCAATCAGGTAAAATGAAACCAACTATTTTACTAACATCCATCATTTCAAACCAAAGCAACGGAATATTTTTAAATCCAACACTTGGTTTAGATAAAAGAATAAATTTATTTAAAGTATCCGAAGGTTTAGGTAACCATCTTCCAGAACCCTGCTCAGAACAATTTGGACCACTTGATACAATTGTACCCGCTGGAAATAAAAACATATCAACATATTTCAAAGAACCTTGTTCCTTTTTTTGAATCTCGTCAAAATGTATGATTGCTCCTTGTAAATCGTTTAAAGTTTTAGGAGGAAAAATACTTGCATACTCAATCCTTCTAGCAATTTTAAGAACATCTTTAGCTAGTGTTGAGGCTACTTCCTGACTATCATCAGCTTCTTTTCTAAATTTTTTAACTTCATCTTTAATTTTTTTAATTGAAGATTTATACTGAGAATTATGATTTCTTAATTTAAAAAACTCATCACTAATTATTTTTAATTCTTTAGCCGCAGCATCAAATTTTAATCCCTTATCAGTTTTAGGAATAGTCGGTACTTCAACAGTGTTTTCTACAGCAGTACCTGATGCGCCCCAACCACCCTCAACTTTAGCTTCATTTAATCTTTTGTTTTTTTGCTCTAAGGTTTCATAAGGGTAATCTTTTTTATTAAATTCTGAGGATAATTGATCAATTTTAACTACCAACTCTGATATTCTAGTTTTAGTCTCATTTTCTAATAAAAATTCATTTGTTAATAATGGAATAGTTAGTTTAGTTTTTTGAAGTAATCCTAATAGTATTGCTCGATCTGTTTCATTAATTTCATTTGAGTTCTTAATTTCATTAGAAAGTTTAATTATATTTTTATTTTCAGATTTAATTCTTGATGTACTTTTGAACTCTCTTTCCTCGATTGGAAATAAATATTTTAATGAAAGTAACGAGTCATTTACTTTACCAACCTGACATAATTCATTTGCAGATTGAGGATAGAAAGATTTTGCAATATCCCAAGAATAATAAAGCCAAGTTAATAAAATAACACCGCTTCCAACTATAATCCAATGTGTTCCTCCTTTAGCTCTTTCTGGATTACCAAAAACTGCATCAACTTTTTCAGTCCTAATAAGTTTTCGGCCATACATAATACAGCCAATAATTGCCACTATGATTGAAAAAGTTATAATTTGAGTAAACATATTAAATATCTTTACCCATTATTTCTTCTTCCATATCCCATATCATAGTTAAGATTTCCTCTCTTTTACTGGTAAAGTCTTTTAAATTCTTAATATCTCTTAAATCTTCTTTCAAACCCATTGAAGCAAATGGAAGATTGTACTCTTTATGTATACGTCCTGGTCTTGGTGCCATCACATAAAGTCTTTCACCCAGTAATAATGCTTCTTCAACAGAGTGAGTAATTAAAATAATTGTTTTTCCTGTTTCTTTCCAAATTTTTAAAACTAAAGATTGCATTTTTTCTCTAGTTAAAGCATCTAGTGCTCCTAGTGGTTCGTCCATTAAAATTAAATCTGGGTCATTAATTAGACATCTTGCTAAAGCAACTCTTTGCTGCATACCTCCAGATAATTGATAAGTAGGTGTGTTACCAAATCCTTGAAGACCAACAATTTCTAACCATTCTTCAACTTTTTTTTCTGTTTCAATTGGATCTTCTTTTTTCATTCTCAATCCAAAATTTACATTTTCAGCAACTGTTAACCATTCAAATAAAGCACCTTGTTGAAAAACCATTCCTCTTTCAACACCTGGGCCATTGATTTCATTTCCACCAAGAATAATTGAACCCGAGGTAGGTCTAAGAAAGCCAGCAGTAATATTTAGTAGTGTTGTTTTTCCGCAGCCCGATGGACCAAGAACTGTCAAAAGTTCTCCTTTTTTGAGTGTAAAATTTAAATCTTTTAAAGCATGAACAGTTTCTCCTTTTGGAGTTTTAAAAATCATATTTAAATTTTGAGAAACTAAATTACTCATAAAATAACTTTTTGTATTAGAATTTTTATTAAAAAAATAGGCACCAATTTTTAAATTGGCGCCTATTTAAATTTATTTTACGCTCTAAATTATAGAGGTAAAAAACTTGTATCAACTGCTCCGTTAGGAGTACCCATTCCTTTTAAGAAACCATCAAGATTTCCAGAAGTCATAGATTTTTCAGTTTCTGCAGGTGTAAGAAATTTAAATCCACCAATAGTTTCTTTCATATCAGCAAGTTTCATTTCAGCATCTTTAGCGATTACGTTCATATCTGATTTACCAGATGCGTATCTAGCATTTGCTTCGTGAGTTACTTCGATGAAAGTTCTTAACATTCCTGGATTTTCTTTCATGAACTTATCTGTAACAGATGTGATATCTATACCTAAAATACCAGCATCTCTAGCTTCTTGAACAGTTAAAAGTCTTGATCCAACTGCTGTTGCTGCTTTAATAGAGTTACCTCCAAATAGACAAGCCATAACAACGTCACCACTTACTAATGCAGCAGCTCCTTCTTCTGGGTCCATTTGAATAACATCCATTTTACCTTTGTCAGCTCCAACAACTTTCATACTTTCGTCAAAAACGTATTCAGCCATAGTTCCTAGTGGAACTGCAACTTTCTTGCCTTCTAATTCTGAAGCATTTGCTTTTGTAATTCCAGAAGCATTAGATGTAACACAAGTTGTTCCACCCATTCCGTATTCCATAGCAATATCAACAAGTTTTAAAGGTGCTTTTGATTTAACAGCATTAATAAATGGTACTAAACCTTGAGAGTAAGAAATATCAATATCTCCTGCTAACATAGCATCAGTCATTGCTCCACCATTTGAAAAGTTAGTCCATTTAACTGGAACACCTAAGGCTTTTTCGTATAAACCTTTAACTTTATCTTCTTGGTTTGGCGTTGGCCATTCTAGAAAGAACGCAACTCTAACTTCATTAGCAGCAGCATTTGCAACTGATATAGATAGGTTAAGAGCTACGATTGATCCAAGAATAAAACTAATTATTTTTTTCATTATTATTCCTCTGTTTAATTAATTAAATTAAGACTATTAAAATTCAATTTAAGGTAGATGTAAAACAAAAAACAACAATTACACTCTTAGGTTGTAATATGCATATAACTTAATGTGTTAAAATAATTGTAGAAAATCAACTAATTTAGTCTAATAGTTTTCGTGAAATTTTATTATACATAAAGAGAAAATAAATGAGCTCAGAAAACAGAACTTCAGTACCAAATTCATTAAATGAACATTGGATGCCATTTACATCTAATAAAGATTTTAAGGCAAACCCTAGACTTATAACAGAAGCTAAAGGTGTTTATTTAAAAACTCACCATGGAAAAACACAAATAGATGCGAGCTCAGGTTTATTTTGTAATCCACTGGGTCATGGAAGAAGAGAAATTACAGAAGCTGTAACAAAACAATTGGAAACTTTAGATTACGCGCAACCATTTCAACAAGGTTTTGGTGGTTCTTTTGAACTAGCTACAAAAATTTCTAAACATACACCGGGTGATTTAAATAAAATGTTTTTTACAATTTGTGGATCTACAGCTGTAGAAACTGCAATTAAAATTGCTGTTGCATATCACAGAGCAAAAGGACATGCAGAAAGATTTAGATTTGTTGGTCGAGAACGTGGTTATCATGGGATGAACATTGGCTGTATTTCAGTTGGTGGAATGGTTAACAATGTTAAAACATTTGCAAGTGTTTTAATGCCAGGTGTCCAACATATTAGACACACACATTTACCAGAACATAAATTTGTAAGTGGTCAACCAGAAACTGGAGACTATTTAGCAAATGATTTAGAAACTATTTGTCAAAACTTTGGTGGTGAAAACATCGCTGCTTGTATTGTAGAACCGATTGCTGGATCAACTGGAACATTAGTTCCACCAAAAGGATATTTACAAAAACTAAGAGAGATCTGTGACAAACATGGAATACTTTTAATTTTTGATGAAGTAATTACAGGCTGGGGTAGAACAGGTTCTAAATTTGGTGCTGATGAATTTGGCGTAACACCAGACATTATGACAATGGCTAAAGCTACAACAAATGGTGTTGTACCTATGGGCGTTGTTGCATGTAGTGATTATATTTATGATGCAGTAATGGATGCTTCACCAACAGGGGCTGTTGAATTATTTCATGGTTATACTTATTCAGGAATTCCAGTTGCAGTAGCAGCAGCTCTTGCAGTACAGGATATTTTTGAAAAAGATGATATTTTTAATAGAGCAAAAAATTTAGCTCCCTATTTTCAAAAAGGATTGTTTTCTCTTCAAGATTTAGAATCGGTAGATAACATTAGAGGATATGGAATGATGGGTGGAATTGATATGAAACTAAATACTAAACCTGGTAAAGCTGGCTATGAGTGTTTTAAAGCATGTTATGAAGCTGGTGTTAACTTTAAAGCAACAGGAGATTGTTTAATTATAGCTCCTCAATTCATCTGTGAAGAAAACCATATCGATGAAATTATTGAAAAGTTAAGAACTGGTATTACCAACTATCAAAAAAATCAAAAAAACTAAAAACTTTATTTAATTAAAGTATTTGCAAAAAGAAAAGCAAGTTATGAAAATAGGCGTACCTAAAGAAATCAAACCACAAGAGCATCGTATTGGATTAACACCCCACAGCGTTAAGACTTTAATATCTGAAGGGCATGAGGTTTTAGTTGAAAATAATGGAGGATTTGAAGCGGGTTTTGAAAATGAACAATACACCAGTGTTGGTGCTAAAATCATTGATAAAGCTGAAGATATTTTTAATGATGCAGATATTATTGTTAAGGTAAAAGAGCCTCAATCAGAAGAAGTTAAGATGATCAGAGAAAATCAGATTGTCTACACTTATTTACACTTGGCAGCAGCTAAAGAATTAACTGAGGGACTAATTAAATCTAAAGGTGTTTGTATAGCTTATGAAACAGTAACTGATGATAATGGGAGATTACCATTACTTGCACCAATGAGTGCGGTTGCTGGTCGTATGTCTGTTCAAGCAGGTGCACATTGTTTAGAAAAAAATCAAAACGGTAGAGGTCTTTTATTGGGTGGTGCTCCTGGAGTTGAAGGAGGAACTGTTGTTATTTTAGGTGGTGGTGTTGTTGGAGAAAATGCTGCAGTTATAGCAACAGGTATGAGGGCCAAAGTTCATATTGTTGATAAATCTGAAGCAAGACTAAAACAACTTGTTGAAATGTTCGGTGATAAAATTATTCCAGAACAAAGTGATAAAATCGATTTAAATAAATTGGTTGCAGAAGCTGATCTTTTAATTGGAGGTGTTTTAATTCCGGGTGCTGAAGCTCCAAAATTAGTTACTAAATCAATGTTAAAATTAATGAAAAGAGGATCTGTAATTGTTGATGTTGCAATTGATCAAGGGGGTTGTGTTGAGACGAGCAAACCAACAACTCATGGTGATCCAACTTATATTATTGATGATGTTATTCATTACTGTGTAGCAAATATGCCAGGTGGTGTTCCAAGAACTTCGACAATAGCTTTAAACAATGCAACACTTCCATATTTAGTTAAAATTGCAAATGATGGTTATGCTAAAGCATTAAGTGAAGATAAACATTTGCTTGCAGGTTTAAATGTTTGTAAAGGTCAAGTAACTTATAAAGCAGTTGCTGATGTTTTTGGACACGATTACGTGGAACCATCAAAAACTTTTTAACTATAATACTCCAAATACCATTTTAGAAATTTTTTAATCCCTATTTTGTAATTTGTTTTAGGATTATAGTTTGTTATTTTTTTTAACAAAGCTGTATTTGATACTGTCATTTTAACATCACCTTTTTGCATGGGCATAAAATTTTTTATAGCTTTAATACCTAGTTCATTTTCAATTGTGTTAATAAAATCTAAAAGGTACACCTTTTTTGTATTACCAATATTCAAAATTCTAAAAGGACCTACAGGAGACAGGCTATCATTTTTAATTTTTCCAAATTGATTTAAACTTGGTGCTTTATTTATTAAAGCACTGATACCATCTACAACATCATCTATATAAGTGAAATCTCTGTACATTTTACCTTTGTTGTAAATATCAATTTTTTTTTTATTAATTATACCTTTGGTAAATCTAAAAAGAGCCATGTCAGGTCTCCCCCATGGCCCATACACAGTAAAAAATCTTAGCATTGTAATTGGTATTTTCCAAATATTTGAATACGAATGTGCAATACTTTCAGTAGATTTTTTTGTTGCAGCATATATGCTTAATTGTGTTTCTGTTTTATCAACTTCTTTAAATGGTAAATTTTTATTCGCACCATAAACTGAAGAGCTAGAGGCAATAAGTAAATGTTTAACATTAACTTTTTTTGCAGATTCTATAACATTATAAGTTCCAGTTATGTTTGACTCTAAATATAAACGAGGATTATCAATACTATATCTTACACCTGCTTGTGCAGCTAAGTGTATTAATATCTTAGGTTTAAATTTTACGATTGATTTATTTATAGATTTTTGATTTTCTAAATTTCCCTTAGTAAAAGTAAAATTTTTATATTTTCTTAAAATTTTATAACGAGCTTTTTTTAATCTAACATCATAGTAATTATTCATAGAGTCAAATCCATGAATTGTGTGACCGTTATCTAGAAGCTTCTTAGATAAATGATATCCAATAAAGCCTGATGATCCAGTTATAAAAATTTTCATATGTAGATAAATTAATATATAGTAGAAAATATCAATAAAAGAAAATTATAATAACATCTTTCATAATATTAATTTTTACCATTATTTATTGTTAGTTTTTTTTGTAATGATATTATTTTGAAATGAATACAAATTTACCAAATAGTGCAAAAGTTGTTGTAATAGGCGGAGGTGTAGCAGGTTGTTCTGTTGCTTATCATTTAGCAAAGTACGGTTGGAAAGACACAATATTGTTAGAAAGAGATCAACTTACATCTGGAACTACATGGCATGCTGCTGGCCTTGTTGGTCAGTTAGGAGCATCAGCCACAATCACTCGTCTGAGAAAATATTCATTAAATCTATACAAAGAACTTGAAAAGAAAACTGGTTTATCAACTGGTTTAAAACAGAACGGAGCAATTACTATTGCAAGTACATCTCAAAGATTACAAGAACTATTAAGACAAGCTACAGCTGCACAATTATTTGATGTTAATGTTGAGACAGTTGATAGAGAAAGAATTAAAGAGCTTTATCCAATAATTAATGACGAAGACATTTTAGGAGGAGTTTATATGCCAGAAGATGGTCAAGCTGATCCCATTGGTGTCACAAATGTATTGGCCAAAGCAGCAAAAATAGAAGGAGCTAAAATATTTGAAAAAACTCCTGTTGAAAAAATATTGATTAAAGATAAAAAAATAATTGGTGTTCAAACTAAATTTGGTAAAATTGACTGCGAGTATGTTGTAATTGCAACTGGAATGTGGTCAAGACAAATTGGAGAAGATATCGGTATAAGTATTCCGCTATATCCTAATGAACACTTTTATATAATTACTGAGCCTTTAGATAAATTACCTAAAAATTTACCCGTTTTAAGAGATTATAACTCATGTCTTTATTTAAAAGAAGATGCAGGAAAAATGTTGGTTGGAATATTTGAACCAAATGCAAAACCTGCTTTTAAAGATAAAGGGAAGGTGCCAGAAGATTTTTCTTTTGGAGAGTTTCCAGATGATTTTGATCATTTTGAACCTTATTTAAAAAAATCATTCCAAAGATTGCCTTTGCTGGAATCAGCTGGTGTGAGAAAATTTTTTTCAGGCCCTGAATCATTTACCCCAGATACTCAATATCTTTTAGGAGAAAGTTCCGAAGTTAATAATCTTTTTACTTGTTGTGGATTTAATAGTATAGGCATAGCAAGTTCTGGTGGTGCAGGTAGAGTTACAGCAGAATGGATGATTAATGGATATATGAGTGAAGATTTATTCTCACTTGATATTAAAAGATTTCAAAAATTTCATTCATCTAAAAAATTTATTATGGAAAGAGTAACCGAAACGCTAGGTGATTTGTATGGAATGCATTGGCCATACAAACAACATAATACTTCAAGAAATCAAAGATTGTTACCTTATCATGATCAATTAAAAAAAATAGGAGCTTGCTTTGGTGTATCTGGAGAATATGAAAGACCAATGTGGTATGCATTGAATAATGAAAAAGCAGAATATAAATACAGCTTTGGTTATCAAAATTGGTACCCAGCTGTTAAGGCGGAAACAAAAAATACAGTTATCAATGTTGGTTTGTATGAATTATCTCCATTTTCAAAGTATGAATTGAAAGGAGAAAATGCTCATAGTGAATTACAAAGAATATGTACAGCTAATATTAAAAATGAAATAGGTAGATCAACTTACACACAAATGCTAAATGAAGCAGGTGGTATTGAAGCAGATTTGACTGTTATTTGTATTGAGAAAAACCATTATAGAATTATAAGTTCAGCAGCAACAAGAACTCATGATAGGGCTCATATTGCAAAATATTTATCATCTAGTTTAGAATTTAATGACATAACTGATGATCTTGTTTGTCTAGGAATTTTTGGACCAAAAAGTAGAAATTTAATTTCAAAAATTTCAAAAGATGATTTCTCAAATGAAAAATTTAAATTTGGCAATGGTAAATTTGTTATTATAGGTAAAAAAAAGGTATGGGTACAAAGATTGTCATATGTAGGAGAGCTAGGGTTTGAAATTTATATAAACAATCATGATGCTAACGAAATTTATCAAATAATTGTGACAGAGGGAATAAATCATAATTTATCTCATTGTGGATCACATGCAATGGATACCATGAGAATGGAAAGTGGTTTTTTACATTGGGGCCACGATATTTCACCAGAAGAAAATCAATATGAAGCAGGATTAGATTTTGCAATAAGTTATAAAAAAGAAATAGATTTTATTGGTAAAGAAAGTTTATTAAAAATAAAGAATAAAAAACAAAATAAAAGATTTATAATGCTTTCAATAATAGATAATAAACCAGGTACACCATTATTACTTCATGAGGAACCTATTTATTTAAAAGATAAAATTATTGGAAGAACGACTTCAGGAAATTATTCCTTTAACTTTAATAAAAATTTATCATTTGGGTATGTAAAATCAAAATTTTCAAATAAGGAGCTAGATAAAATGGATCTATATATAGAGGTTGCTAAACAAAAATACCCAGTAAAAGTAGAACTCTTTCCATTAAAAGACAAGCATGCTAGACTTTTATGATTTTAGTTGCTGTATCAAATAATTAATGATTAAATTATTGAATGCAAAAAACCAATATTACTGATTTATTAATTGATAAAGAAAATCAAAATAAAAAAAGACACTTTCAATATAGACAATTTAATAGAAAAACAACTGTTGATATCAATATGTTGCTTAATAGAGTAAAATTAAACAAAAAAGAAAGTATTAAAAAAAAATATATTTTGTTTATTTCAGGATCTTCATTGGTAGCAGTTATAGCTTTTTTAATTTTCTAAAAAAATTCAAATAGACAACATCATCTATAGTATAAAATTATATGAAGATATACGACTGTACAACTTTTTATTCAGAACATCTAATGATGGATGTACGTTTTCATGCAATGAATGATTATGTAGAAAAATTTATTGTAACAGAGTCAACTTATTCGCATAGTGGAGAAAAAAAAAAATTAAATTTTGATTTAGATAATTACAAAAAATATAAAGACAAAATTATCTATATGATCATAGATAAAGAACCTGAACACTTGATTAGTCCAAGTGAAAATAATCAATATAAAAGAATGAACAGTATTAAAAGAATTGAACTATCTTATGATTATATGATGTCTGAAATTAAAAAAATTCCAGAAAATGATCTAATTATTTTGAGTGATAATGATGAAATTCCAAATTTAAATGCATCTCAATTTAAAAAAAATAAAAGTGATATCTATATCTTTAAACAGCTTTTTTTTTATTATAAATTTAATTTACTTTACGACAGAATGTTTTGGTTTGGATCAAAAGCTTGTAAAAAAAAAAAATTAAAATCTTTGTCTTGGCTGCGTAATTTGAAGAATAAATGTTATCCTTTTTGGAGATTAGATACTTATTTTTCTAAAACAAAAAATATAAATGTTCAAATAGTAAATGATGGTGGATGGCACTTTACTAATATAATGTCACCAGAAGATCTTTATACTAAAATGACAAACTTTGGACATCACGATGAATTTGAATTAAGTGGACTAACACCAGAGGATTTAAAAAATAAAATTAATGAAGGAGTAGTTTTTTATGATCATTTTGCTGGACAAGAAAATAAAGATAAATGGAAATTTAACCATAAACTCAAAAAAATATCTGACAATTTGCTACCAGAATCTTTAATTAAAGATAAAATTAAACTTAAAGAGTGGTTCAATTGAAAGTGATTAAATGGGGGATTATTGGAACTGGACACATGGCAAATATTTTTGCCCAATCAATTAAAGAAGTAGATAATGCAAAGCTTGTAGCTGTATCAAGCAAAACAAAAAAATACTTAAAAATATTTGGTGATAAATTCAATATTAAAGAAAACTTAAGATTTGAAAATTATGAAGCAATTTGTGAAAGTAAAAATATAGATGCAATATATATTTCAACTTTAAATAATACTCATTTAGATTTAATTAAATTATGCGCAATTAATAAAAAGAATATTTTGTGTGAAAAACCTTTTTGTCTTAGCCTCAATGAAGCCAAAGAAGCTGAAAAGTTTGTTAGGACAAATAATATTATGTTTTTTGAAGCAATAGCATATCTTTCTCATCCACAAACTGGTTATATAATTGACTTGATAAACAATAACGAATTAGGTGAAATTATCTCTATTGAGTCTTCTTTTGGTTTTAAGGTTAGAAAAATTGACCCTAAATCTAGACTGTTTGATAAAAATCTTGGTGGTGGAGCAATTTTAGATGTTGGATGTTATCCTATGAGCTTCATTTCTTTATTTTTAAAAGATTACAATAAGATTAACTTTGATAATATAACTGGAGAGATTTGTCACACAAATGTGGATATTGCTGCATCAGCAAATCTAACAATTAATAATGAAATTAAATGTAATATCAAAATTAGTTTAAAAGAATTTTTTGATAACAACTCAATTATTAAAGGAACAAAAGGACAAATGATTGTTAATTTTCCATGGCTTCCTGAAAAAAAAACCTATTTAGAGATCTTTAAAAAAGATAGATATTATAAAAGTTTTATTAATTCTGATTTTTCAATTTATGCCAATCAAATTAAAAGTGTTTCTAATAATTTTTTAAATAATAAACATAATAGTCAATCTAGACTCTATGATATAGCCAAATCATTGGAAAACATGACATATCTTGATAATTGGACACAAGGTATAAAATAAAAACTTAATTGCACTAAAATAAAAATCTATTATAAATCAACGATAATTATGTGGCGGGGTAGCTCAGTCGGTTAGAGCGCAGGACTCATAAGCCTGAGGTCAGTGGTTCGATTCCACTTCCCGCTACCATTAAGTAATAATTTTTTTCAAATAACTTGAATAATTACAATTTCCATAAAACTTAATTGCTTTTTTAATATGTTTTTTTTTAATCCATTTATTTAAAAAAGCAATCTCTTCTATACAGGCAATTTTTAATCCCTGCCTATTTTCAATAGCAGATACAAATAAAGTAGTTTTATAAAAATCTTCAATTGACCCTGTGTCTAACCAAGCCCCACCTCTACCAAGCTGTTCTGCTTTAAGCTTTTTAGAAGATAAATATTTTTTTAAAAGATCTGTTATTTCTAGCTCACCACGTTTTGAGGGTTTTAACTTTTTTGCATACTTCACAACATTGTTATCAAAAAAATATAATCCTGTTATAGCAAGATCAGAGAAAAATTTTTGTGGTTTTTCTTTTATAGTAGTAATTTTTTTTAGATTATTTACCTTGGCTATTCCAAATAACTCAGGTTTTTGTACCTTATGAAGTATTACTCTAGCACCACGATTTAATTTTGAGCAATTAATAAGCATTTTAGATAAATTCTGCCCATAAAAAAAATTGTCTCCCAGAATTAAAGCTACATTTTTTTTACCAATAAATTTTTCACCAATAATAAAAGCATCGGGAAGACCTTTAGGACTCTCTTGCTCTAAATAACTAATCTTAATGCCTAAATTATCTCCATTAGGTATCAATTTTTTATATTGATTTAATTGGCCTTTATTAACAATGATTAGTATGTCTTTAATTTTAGCTAGCATTAAAATGGAAAGAGGATAAAAAATTAAAGGTTTGTCATAAATAGGTAACAGTTGTTTATTAACAGCTTTAGTTAAAGGACTCATTCTTGTCCCCATGCCACCAGCTAGTATTATTCCTTTTTTTATCATTTAATGCCTAATCTTTTAATAATATCTTTTTTAGAAATTGATTTGTAGTAATT
The DNA here is from genome assembly GCF_047720265.1 of Candidatus Pelagibacter sp. Uisw_134_02. Taxonomy (GTDB): domain Bacteria; phylum Pseudomonadota; class Alphaproteobacteria; order Pelagibacterales; family Pelagibacteraceae; genus Pelagibacter. Next base: position 735,287 of record NZ_CP159813.1, on the reverse strand, counting down.
TTTATTATCAAGATACCATAAAAAAGTTTTTTTAAGTCCATTTTCAAAATTTATTTTGGTTTTCCACTTTAATTTTTTTAATATTTTATTACTATTTAAAGCATATCTTACATCGTGACCTGGGCGATCTTTAACAAATTTAATCTTTACATTTGTTCCAATTTTAATTGTATTTTTTGCAATTTTTATCAATGCTTTACAAATTTCAAGATTATTAAGATTCTTATTGGAGCCTATATTATAAAATTCTCCTATCTTTCCATTTTTAAAAACTTTAAATAATGCTTCACAATGATCTTTCACATAAATCCATTCACGTGAATTTTTTCCATTTCCATAAATAGGTAAATTTTTATTATTTAGGATATTGTATATTAATTTTGGTATCAGTTTTTCTGGATGTTGATTGGGACCATAGTTATTTGAGCAGTTAGTTACTAACGCAGGTATGTGATACGTTCTAACATAGGAATAAACCAGATGATCCGAAGCAGCTTTACTGGCTGCGTAAGGAGAGCTTGGTTTGTAAGAAAATTTTTCATCAGATCTACCTTTTAAAATATCTCCATAAACTTCATCTGTTGAAATATGAACAAGTCTAGATTTATTAATTTTTGAATATTTTTTAAAAACTTCAAGTAAATTATAAACACCCAAAATATTACTATTTATAAAGTTTTTTGGATCATCAATAGATCTATCTACATGAGTTTCGGCAGCTAAATTAAAAATACCAATAGGTTTATATTTAAAGATAATAGTATTTAATTTTTTTTTGTTATTTAGATCACATTTAATAAATTTATAATTTTTATTACTAGAATACTCTTTTGTATTATAAAAATTAGAAGAATAAGTAATTTTATCTAGATTTATTACTTTGAACTTTTTTGAAATTAATAAATCAATTAGATTGCTACCAATAAATCCAAGACCACCTGTTACAAGAATGTTTTTCATTGTAAAATTTCTACATTAAAATTAAAAAATGTATATATTTAGTTTAATATTTAATGAATAATTTAGAAAACCTTACAATCGTAATAGTTACTTACAAAACAGACAGCGAAATTTTAAATAATTGCATAAATTCAATTGATGCAAATGTTAAAATTAAGATTGTTGAAAATTCAATAAAAACAGAAGAAAACATTATTATAAATAAACATAATAAAAACTTATCAATATACTACTCTGGCAAAAATTTAGGTTATGGAGCAGGAAATAACTATGGCTTTAATTTAGTAGATACAGATTTTACAATCGTTGCTAATCCAGACATAGTTTTTCACAAAACTTTCTTTGAAAATTTAAAAAAATATCTAGATCAAAAGATAGACTTTACAATTATAGGTAGTACATATAATAAAGATAAATCTTTTTCATCCTCAGGTCTATTTAAAGAAAATGAAAAAAAAAAATCATTTTATAATTACAAAACAATGGAATCTCTAAAAAAAGTAGATTGGGTTACTGGATGCATGATGTTAATTAACTTAAAAAAATTTAACACAAGAAAAGTTTTTGATGAGAATTTTTTTTTATATTTTGAAGAATTTGATTTGTGTAAAAGAATAGAATTAATTAAAGGAAATGTTTTTAGTGCTAAGGATTTATTAATTGATCATCTTGGTTATAAAGGGTCATTTGGATCCAACCCTGAAAATAGATTAGAAGCAGAAAAACTCAGAGAATGGCATTGGATGTGGTCAACTTTTTATTTTTACAAAAAAAATTATGGATATTTTTATGCTGTTAAAAAAAATATTGGTAAATTAATCAGATCAGTATTTAAAGTTATTTTTTATACATCTACTTTTAATAAGAAAATGCAAGTTAAATACTCAAGTAGATTTTTAGGTTTATTTAATTCAATAGTTGGAAAACGGTCTTCGTATAGAGTTGATAAAAAATATCAATGACCTGGAAAATTTATTAAGTTTTCTACTTTATAGCCTTTTTTAATTAAATTATTAGATCCATTTAAATCAAAAAGATTAATAGCAAATATAAAAGCTGCAACGTTTCCACCAGACATTTCTACAAGCTTAGCAGCAGCCTCAGCTGTGCCACCTGTTGCAATTAAATCATCAATAATTAAAACTGAATCATTTTTTTTAATCGAATCTTTGTGAACCTCTATTGTTGCTGTTCCATATTCTAATTCAAAATCTACAGAATATGTATCAGCAGGAAGTTTATTTTTTTTTCTAAATAAAATAAAAGGCTTTTTAAGAAGATATGAAACAGCAGAGGCAAACACAAAACCTCTTGACTCAATTGCAGCAATTTTATCTATCTTATAATCTTTTGATCTTTCAATAATTTGATTAATACATTCTTCAAATGCATTTTCATCCTTAATTAAGGTCGTAATATCTCTGAATAAAATACCTTTTTTCGGATAATCTGGAATTGATCTAATAAAATCTTTTAAATTCATAATAGTTAATTATAAAAGTATAAATAAATAATTTTTTGATTATGACAACAAGTAAATTAGCAATTATTGGTGGGAGTGGTCTTTATGATGTTGAAGAATTTAAAGACCGTGAATTACTTGATTTAAACACCCCTTGGGGAAAACCTTCAGATCAAATTTTAAAAACTAATTATAATGATAAAGAAGTTTATTTTCTACCAAGACATGGAAGAGGACATTTTGTTTCTCCATCTAATATAAACTTTAGAGCGAACATAGATGCACTAAAACAATTAGGTGTTACGGATATAGTTTCTGTTTCAGCAGTAGGATCTCTCAAAGAAGATTTACCCCCTGGTAAATTTGTAATAGTTGATCAGTTTATTGATAGAACTTTTGCGAGAAGCAAAACTTTTTTTGATGATGAGATTGTTGCACATGTTTCTATGGCATACCCAACTTCCAATGGATTAATGAATGCTTGTGAAGATGCTATAAATAAATCAAACATAGATTATCAAAGAAATGGTACTTATGTTGTTATGGAAGGTCCTCAGTTTTCGACATTAGCAGAATCAAATTTATATAGATCATGGAAAGCAGATGTAATTGGAATGACCAATATGCCAGAAGCAAAATTAGCCAGAGAAGCGGAAATTAGATATGCTTCAGTTTCAATGGTAACTGATTTTGATTGTTGGCATCCAGATCACGAGAATGTAGATGTTCAACAAGTAATTAAAGTACTTTTAGCTAATGCAGCTAAAGCTAAGAATATGATTAAAAACCTTATAGATATTTTTGAAAAACATATTGATCCAAAAGATCCAACAAACAATTGTTTGGATGTAGCAATTATTACAGCTTTAGAAAAAAGAACTCAGAAAACAAAAGATAAATTAAAAACTGTAGCAGGAAGGGCATTAAATAAATGAAAAAAATAATATTATTATTAATAGTAATAACTTTTTCAACTAATTTATATGCAGATAAGCTTCTTAAAAATGGTTTTCTTAATAATAAAATGAGCTATGAAAAAGATGAGAATATTAACGATCCAACAAATAAAATAATTCTTATTTATAATCATGGTCAAAACAGTCATGATGGCAAATCTTCAGATTGTGTGTGGAAAAATGGTATAAGAAATTTTTCCTCTTTAGTTGGAGAAAAAGTTAAAGAAAAAGAAATAATGGTTTATCTTTTGTGCACAGGTAAATTAGCAGGTGATGATAAAAGATTATGGAAAAAGAAAAAATTTAAACCACCCTATAAAGGAAAACCTAAATTAGAAAAAAGATTGGACGCTAATATGGAACTTATTGATTCATTTGTTTCAAAAGGAGTTCCAAATAAACAAATTATTTTAACAGGTCATTCTTGTGGAGGGTGGATGACAATGATGCTATTGGCAAGATATCCCGATAAAGTAGGTGGTGGAATTTCATTAATGCAAGCTTGTTATGGAAAAATATCTAAAGATTTTAAAGTTAAGGAAGTTGGAATAGATAAAGCTTTAGAGAAGTTTAGAAAAAAAGAAGGTTCAGGACCAGCTGATATGCGACAAGTACAAATTGATGAAATTAAAAAAAGTAAAGATTTATCTGTTTTAGTTTTTACACATCCAAAAGATCCTTATGAGGGATTATTATCTGATTGGGTAGAAGAAATTCCAGGTGTCCAAAGAATAATTATTTCAGAAGATAAAACAATTAATGAAAAAAAATGCTATAGAATTGGAATTAATAATGGTGAAAAATGGAAGGAATCTGTAAAAAAATATCACAACATGGATATGACAGATTGCTTTCAATATTATAATCCAATTATATTAGAATATATAGCATCAAGAATTTAAATGAAAATAGAGGGAAAAGAATATCGTACAATTTGGTTTGATGAAAAAAATCAAGCAGTAAAAATTATTGATCAAACAAAACTGCCTCATCAATTTATAATAAAAGATCTTAAAACAGTAAAAGATGCGATCAATGCTATAAAAATAATGGAGGTAAGAGGAGCCCCATTAATAGGAGGAACCGCTGCTTATGGGATGGTTTTAGCTATTATGGAAAAAAATGATCCTAATTTTATTAAGCAAAGTTCAGAAGATTTAATTAAATCAAGACCTACAGCAATTAATTTAAAGTGGGCGGTAGATCGTATGATGAAAAAGTTATCAGATGTAAATAATAATGAAGTTTTAAAAGTAGCCTTAAAGGAAGCAAAAACACTATGTGAAGAGGATGTTAAGTTTTGTGAAAATATAGGTATTAACGGACTAAAAATAATTGAGGAAATCTATAACAAAAAGAAAGATACAGTTAACATATTAACTCATTGTAATGCTGGTTGGTTAGCAACTATTAATTGGGGAACAGCAACATCACCTATCTATCACGCTCACAAAAAAGGAATTCCAGTTCATGTATGGGTTGATGAAACTAGACCAAGAAATCAAGGTGCAAACTTAACTTCTTATGAATTAAATGAAGAAGCAATTCCAAATACTATAATTGCAGATAATACAGGTGGAATTTTAATGCAAAGAGGTGAGGTTGATATGTGTATTGTTGGAACAGACAGAACTTTATCAAATGGAGATGTTTGTAATAAGATAGGTACCTATCTTAAAGCTTTAGCAGCACATGATAACAATGTACCATTTTATGTGGCATTACCAAGCTCTACTATAGACTGGGAGATTAAAGAAAGGAAAGATATCCCAATTGAAGAAAGAAATTCAGAAGAGTTATCTCATATTGAGGGTGTGGATGAAAATAATGAAATAAAAAAAGTTTTAATTTATCCCAAAAAGAGCAAAGCAATGAATCTTGCTTTTGATGTTACGCCAGCAAAGTATAT